>NZ_JBGCDL010000033.1:0-12936 GCF_045105435.1 Kordia sp.
GCCGAAATCGCAATCATTGCAATACTAACAATCGCAATGGCAATTCCAATCCAGTTTTTAGTAATTAGTTTTTCTTTAAACAAGATGATTCCAAATATAGTCGATAACATCACAATTGCCACATTATTAATTGGATAAACAGTCGAACTATCACCCAAATTTTCAGGTCTGAGTGCTTTCAACAAAAATACAATAGAGTAGAAGTTGGGAATTCCGAGCGCAATTCCACCAAGGATCGTTTTTCCAGTAATTTTAAAATCTCGACGAATTGCAACAACCACAATTCCGACAATAAAAGCACAACCAAAAACTGCTGACGAAAATATAGGAACTTCGCCTTTTTCCAAATACGTAGTTTCAATGTATTTTATCGCCGTATCAATAACACCTGAACCCAAAAATAACAATGCGGGAAAGAGTAATTTTTTACGATCAAACGTTCCGCCATCTTTTTTAACCGTAGTTAAATATACTGCCAATAACGCCAAAATGATTCCTGCAATTTTTAGAATACTTAGTTGTTCATTATATACAATTACAGCAAAAATCACGGGAATAACTACCGACATTTTTCCTGCTACGGAAGCTACTGAAAGTCCGTTGCGTTGTGCTGTAAGCGCCATCAGAATAAAAACAGCAATGAATAAAAAACCTAAAATAACGGCGCCAGTCATCCACGGTTTTTGTGAGATTTCGGTAAGCGTAATTCCGTTTCCATAAAAGAAAAATCCGCAAGAAAAAGCTGTTATATAGTTGACAACAATTGCTTGGAATGTGTTGATTTGAAATTTATCAAATAGTTTGAAAATGACAAATAACGAACTCGAAATGAATACACTAAGGATGAGGTAAATCAAAATAATGATTTTTTATGTGTGAATAAATCTACGATATCTTCCTTGCCAGGAATTAAATTCCAAACATGAATTCCGAGTGTTGCTGCCGAATCCGTGTTTTCTTTGGTATCGTCAATAAAGATCGTTTCTTCGGGTTTTAAATTGTTTTCGTTTAGCACAAATTCGTAAATATCAGCATCCGGTTTTCTAAAATGGATTTCATGCGATAAATAGAATTGCTCAAAACAGTTTTTAAACACGTTGTATAACTCCATTCCCCAATCTTGTTGAATCCACGAAATATGCAAATCGTTGGTATTACTCAATATAAAAAGTCGGTAATTGTCATCTTTTGCTAGTTGTTTAATGAATTCCATTCGGTGTTTCGGAAAATCGAGCAGAATAGCATTCCACGCATCAATCAATCCGTTTTTGGTAGTATTCGGGAAGTGTTCATGGTAAAAATTCACAAACTCTTCCGTAGAAATTAGTCCTTTTTCGTAGGCTTGATTCTTTGCCACCATTTCGGGCGTAAAATCGTCAATACCTAACTTATCCAACTCACGTTGTGTGGCCGGTTTATCAAGATTGATAAAAATATCGCCGTAATCGAAAATTATGTTTTTAATCATTATAATAGCTATCTAGTGTATTGTCTGAAATTTTGCTTGAAGCGACTAAATTTCCTTTAAAATTGGGCGCTTCAATTCCTGTGTAAAACAAAACGTTTCCTTTAAAAACGCGTGCTTCATCCCACAAATTCGCATCAATAAAGGTTTGTAAAGTTTGTTTTCCGCCTTCAATAATTACGGATTGCAAATTGTGATTGTATAAAATTGCACAAATTTGTTGTGCGATGTTTTTCGAAAAATCAATCGTTTCAAAAACCAAGTTCGTTTTGTTGTCTCGTTCTTGTTCGGTAAGCACAATTGTTTTTATGGTTTGATCAAAAAGTGAGTAAGTTTCTGGAATTCGTAAACTTCTGTCTAACACAATTCGCACAGGACTTTTTCCATGCCAATCGCGAGTATTCAACTTCGGATTGTCGGTAATTGCCGTATTCGTTCCCACCAAAATAGCCGCTTCTTCACTGCGCCATTTATGAACTAACTGACGCGAATTGGTATTTGTAATCCAATTGGGTTGCACCGGATCATTTTCGTTTCGAATCTTATCAATAAAGCCATCTTGCGTTTGTGCCCATTTCAAAATAATATACGGACGTTTGTGTTGGTGAAACGTAAAAAATCGTTTATTGGAAGCAATACATTCCTCTTTCAAAACATTTAAAACCACTTCGCAACCTGCATTCTGAAGCTTTTCAATACCTTTCCCAGCTACTTTTGCAAACGGATCAATAGTTCCAATCACTACTTTCGGAATCTTGTATTTGATGATTAAATCGCTACACGGCGGCGTTTTTCCGAAATGACTACACGGCTCCAACGAAACATAGATTGTTGCTTCTTTCAATACACTTTTACCCTTTACGGAATGTACAGCGTTGACTTCTGCATGATTTCCGCCATACGCGCTTGTGTAACCTTCACCAATAATCACATCATTATGTACAATAACTGCACCAACCGACGGATTTGGCATGGCAGCAACCAATCCATTTTTGGCAAGTTGCAAACAACGTTTCATGTATGTTTTATGCGTTTTTGACACTAGATTTTTATTTTTAATTCTTGCGTGGTATCTACTTCATAATCATACGAAAAACCTAATTTATGATAGGTGATGATTCCTTTGTATTGCACGGTTATTTTTTTATTAATAAGTCCGTTTAAAATTCCGCCTAAAAGACCATTTTCATTGCTGCCAAATACTTTTTTTGTTGGCACAATCACTTTGAGTGGAATGGTAAATTCTTCGCCCGCAGGCACTTCAAACATTTCCGAACTCATTTCTGCTACTTTTGTATTGTTGATAATGACATCGATATTTTTGCTTTCCAAACTTCCGCCAATATCATTTTGATTGATGAAATACGCATCTGCCGAAAGCACAATATTTTCTAGAGTAGAAGATACTACTTTCATGTTATCCACTTTGACAAATAATGGCTTTTCGCGAACGCTACAACTTATGATAAGTAGCAAAATCGGAATGATGATGAGTTTTTTCATGTTTAAAAAACGTTTAGTTTAATAGCTTTTCTCGATACAATTTTTTACAAAAATCACTCGAATTGACGTTTTGTGAAATTTAATATTTGCAAACAACAAACAGCGAGCAACAAACAACCAAATTCAACCAAATTTAGTATCTTCACAGCATCGCAAAACTACACAATTTCTATCTGAAGCGTATACAAAATGAGTCAAGAATTCTATCAAGATCAAACTTTTACAAAAATTGATTATACACAGCAAGCTTTCCCGAAAGGCGAATATGACAATTGTACGTTTGTCAATTGTAAGTTTGAAGCTGTGTATTTGTCTACCATCACGTTTTTAGAATGTACGTTTGATACCTGTGATATGACGAATACAAAAGTGAAAAGTACTTCTTTTAACGAAGTCAATTTTGTGAATTGTAAACTTTTAGGTGTAGATTTTAGTGTGTGCAATCATTTTCTGTTTTCAGTAACTTTTAAAGCATGTAATTTGGAATTGGCTTCTTTTGCAGAATTGAATATGAAGCAAACAAACTTTAGCAAAAGCAATTTACAGAAAGTAGATTTTACCGCAACCAATTTGGAAAGTGCTGTGTTTGATGATTGTGATTTGAAAGCTGCAATTTTTGAACAAACCAATTTGGAGAAAGCCGATTTTATTTCTGCGCGAAATTATTCGATTGATCCGATACAGAATCGACTAAAAAAAGCACAATTTTCCCGTAAGGAAATTCACGGTTTACTAACCAATTATGATATAAAAATTAGTTCATAATGATAATCAGAGAAATACAACCACAAGATAATTTAGCAATGGCAGCCTGTATTAGAGCTGCGATTCCAGAATTTGGAATGCCAAAAGTTGGAACTGCTTATGAAGATCCAGAAACTGATGCAATGTTTGAAGCATATCAAGGCGATCGGGAAGTATATTATGTGATCGAAGAAGATGGAGAAGTGCTTGGCGGCGGCGGAATTAAGCAATTGCGAGACAATGAAAATAATGTGTGCGAGTTGCAAAAAATGTATTTTTTCGCCAAAACGAGAGGAAAAGGATATGGGAAAAAGTTGTTTGCCAAATGTTTGGAAGCAGCAAAAGACTTTGGATATTCGCAATGTTATTTAGAATCGTCTCCAAAATTTAAAGCAGCCATTCATATTTACGAATTATTCGGATTTCAACATTTAGAGAAGCCTTTAGGAAGTACAGGACATTATTCATGTGATGTTTGGATGTTGAAGGAATTGTAGTTTTCTAGGTATTAGTCAGGTTTCCAAATAACAAATCCACAAACCAACAAATCGACGAATAAACAAATAAACAACAAGACAAAAAGACAAAGTGAGACTAAAAGATATACAAGACATATTTCACAACGAATTGGACGAAATGTACGGAAAAGATGAGGTAAATAGCTTCTTTTTCATGTTGACAGAAGCATATTTTGGTTTGGAACGATTTGCCTTGGCACTAGATCCAGATTTTGTCATAACGAAAGCGCAAGAAACTCCGATGTTTTCCGCATTGAGCGAATTAAAACTTGAAAAACCAATTCAGCATATTGTAGGCAAAGCACATTTTTATGGATTGGAATTTTTGGTGAACGAACATACTTTAATTCCACGACCAGAAACAGAAGAATTGGTACAATGGATTCTAGATGCTGAGAAAAACAATACTGCTACAGAAACACTCCGAATTTTAGATATTGGCACTGGAAGTGGCTGTATTGCGATTGCATTGCAGAAAAATTTACCCAATACAAAAGTATACGCAATGGATATTTCTGAAAATGCCTTACAAGTAGCACGTAAAAACGCAACTAGCAATGATGTTTCTGTCGAATTCATACAGGCTGACGTATTGCCTTTGGAAGATTTGAATGTGTTTGGTGAAGACGAATTGAAATTTGATATCATAGTGTCGAATCCGCCGTACGTGCGAAATGTAGAAAAAGCCGAAATGCGCAAAAATGTACTAGAATTTGAGCCAGATTCCGCATTGTTCGTTGAAGATGATGATCCGCTGATTTTTTATGATAAAATAGCAAATCTCGCGAAAGCGAACTTAATTACTAACGGAAGTTTATATTTTGAAATCAATCAGTATTTAGGAAAAGAAATGATTGATTTGTTAGAAGAAAAACAATTTCAAAATATTGAACTTAAGCAAGATATTTTCGGCGTAGACCGAATGACCAAATGTGTGAGGTGATGAATTTTAAATGCTAAATGTTGAATTATACATACATATATAAAAGGTCATTACGAGGAAGCATGAGGAAGTAATCTGTTAGTAGCGAAATAGATTGCCACGAATTTTTTTAAAACTCTCGAAATGACGTTTCATAGATAATAATTCTAACCGTCACTTCGAGTGGTTTTTCGAAATGCAATGGAGGAAAACTGTATCGAGAAGTAGTTTGATTATCATAGTAGTTCTCGATACAATTTCCTATCGAAAATCACTCGAACTGACGTGATCGTTATTTAAAAAAATGTAGTTTCTAACAAGTCTAACAAGTCTAACAAGTCTAACAAGCCTAACAAATGAAAAGTATCGCCATTTATTGCGGAAGTAGCTTAGGAAACGATCCGAAAATTGTAAAAGATGCTGCTGAATTAGGAAAGAAATTAGCCCAAGAAAATATTGCAGTAATTTACGGTGGCGCAAAGATTGGACTTATGGGAACAGTTGCCAATGCAGCTTTGGAAAATGGAGGAGAAGTGATTGGTGTGATTCCTGAGTTTTTAAAACGTAAAGAAATTATACATACCGATCTCAAGGAACTACACACAACAGAAACAATGGCCGAACGAAAACTGAAAATGATTGAACTTTCCGAAGGTTTTATTGCGCTTCCTGGCGGATTTGGAACTTTAGAAGAACTTTTTGAAGTGATTACCGCTTTGCAATTGGCACAAATAACACATCCTGTGGCAATTTTGAATAGCAATGGATATTATGACGAACTCATTGCCATGATGCAAACAATGATGAAAAAAGGCTTGCTTAAAGCGCAGAATTTTAACATGCTTATTATTGAAACAGATAGTACAAAACTCTTGGAACGCATGCGGAATTTTGTTCCGAATGCAACGCCAAAATGGTTGAATAAAGTGTAATTATTCGTTCTGTCTTATGTAATTTTGTTTTTAATATTGCCCTGCTTTATATTTACATACATTTTAATTTTAGCAAGACTTAAGAAGTTTTTTTTAAATGCAGCTTCTGAGGTTTTACCTAATTTTTTCTTGACTCGTAATATTTAGAATCTTGGGCACATCCTGAAAAAATAGCTATAAAAAAAGTAATTACTAAAAGTGAGTATCTTTTCATGAAAGTTTACTTGTATTAGTTAGACATCTTTCGAAGTCTACGAACAATTAGCGGTGCGTATTTGTTGTCTATAAAAAAGGCAGAAGTCGTTACCTTATATTTTTGATCTTTGTATGTGAATATTAAATCGCCACGAATTCCTTTAAATCCATCTTCATTTTCTTCTTCATAAGAAAATTCAGAAAACTCAATATCGCTCCAAACAATGTTGTACTGTTCGGCGTCTTTTTTGAGTTCAGTAAGTGCTCCAATTACTTTTTCTTCATAGGCTTCTTTTGTGAAGCTAGTGATCATTTCTTTGATATCGCTTCCATCTGCATTTGCTTGTTTGGAAACCAATTCTTTGAGTTTTTCAATAGAAATAAAACTAGCAATAAAATCTTTGTCAGAAGTTTTATCTAAGTTTTTTATGATATTAAACGCGTAAGTACCGACTTCATCAGCAGTTTCAACACTTTTTGAATTTTGAGAATGTACAGAAAAAGTAGCTGTAAAAAATACAACTAAAAGGAATGTTAGTTTTTTCATGGAAATATAATTAGGATGATTTTGTATGTGTAGTTGATTTCTTAATCTTTATTCAATCTTCTAATAATAAGCGGAATGTATGATGTTCCATCTTCAAGCGCAGAAGCACGAACGGTATATAAAGTGTCTTTATGTTTAAAAGATAAAACACCTTTAATGCCAGCCAAACCACCTTGAGTTTGTTTTTTGAAAGTGAAATTTGAATATTCAATTTCGCTCCAAACAATAGTATATTTTTCACCTCTCTTTTTTAATTCTTCATATTCGCCAAAAATGGTCCCTTCATATTTTTCTTTTTTTAACTTTTCAAAACTTTCATACGCTCTTTCAGGCATAGAATCTTTGTACTTTTCTGCAAAGACTTTAATTTCTTCTATAGTGAATAAATGATTCAAAAACTCTTCTTTTGGAATATCGTCTAATTTCTTTAAAATGTTAAACGCATAGTGTCCTAAATCTTCTGCTTTGTTAATTATTTTTGAATCTTGACAAGAGATAAAAAAAGTAGTTGTAATTAATGCTATTATAACGAATTGTAGTTTTTTCATGAAAATGATATTTGTAATTTTTTGGTTGAAATGTTTCTTATTAGTTTGTTTAGTCTTCTTTATGTACATCTAATCTAGAAATTCGTATCAATCGATGCACGCCATCAAGATGTACACTAGTTACTTTAACAAAGTAGGTTTTATCTCCGTGTTTAAAAGTTAATTTACCGCGTGCGCCCTTGATACCATCTTCATCTCTTTCTTTAAATTTATAATCACCATATTCAATAGCATTCCAAGTGATGTTATTTTTTTTAGCTCTTTCTTTCAAACGAAAGTAATCTTTTTCCATTCGTTCATTATACTCAGCTTTTTCAATTTTGTCTATGTCTTTTTTCGCTTTTGGATCTAAAGTTTCCGCATTTCGTTTTCCGAAGGCTTTAATTTCATCTACGGTAAATAGGGTTTCTACGTATTTATATTTTGTAACATTGTCTAAATTTTTTAAAATATCAAAAGCGTATCTTCCCATATCATCTGCATTGGTCACGCCTTTAGATTTTTGGCAAGAGATAAATAAAGAAGATGTCAGTAGCGCGATTAAAACGATTTGTAATTTTTTCATAAAAATGATATGCTAAGTTGTTTATTAAACTATTTATTCTGGTTTTTTGTTAAGTCTAGAAGCTCTTATAAGCATATAAGTACCTTCCATTAATGCATAATTTATGCCTACAATATAGGTTTCGTCTTTGTGTTTAATGGATAATTTCCCTTGAACGAATTTGATACCATCTTGATCTCTTTCTTCAAAATCGTAGCTATCGTATTCAATAGCACTCCAGGAAATTTTATTTTTTTCAGCGCCTTTTTTTAAACGATCATAGTCTCTTCCAACGCGTTCTTCATGACTTTCTTTCTTAATGTCATCAATCCCTTTTTTTGCTTTCGGATCGAGTGTTTCCGCATTTCGTTTGCCAAACGCTTTAATCTCTTCAGCAGTGCATAATGTATTTATAAATTCATCTGAGCTAAGATTATCTAAATTTTTTAAAATATCAAAAGCGTATCTTCCCATGTCATCGGCATTGGAAACACCTTTAGTTTTTTGACAAGAGATAAATAAAGAAGACGTAAGTAGTGCGATTAAAACGATTTGTAATTTTTTCATTGGATTGGTATTCTGGATTGTTTTCTTAAAGATATAAAAAATAGGAGCTTAAAAAATCAATTTATACATTGATTTTTTTAATAGGTAGGTTGAATTATTTCTGTTGGATGTAATAAAAGCAACAAACCTGAACTTTCCTTGGTTGTAATTGCACGAATTTCTACACCATATTCTTTATTATTTTTATTAAATTTTAAAAGTCCAAGATGTAATGAAACGTCTTCATTTTCAAAATAACCAGGAGCATATTCATAAAATTCAACGTCTTTCCATGTAAAAGCATTCATTGTCGAGAATTCTTTGAGGTCACTATAGCTCTTATCTAATGCACTAGCATATTTATCTTTCTCCAGAGGAAATTCGTTAAATAACTGTTTTTCTTTTCTTGGCAAACTTGAAACAATCGGTTTGGCTATTTTAAAAGGTAAAAAATGAGTTTTAAAGTCCTCTTTTTGTAGCGTATCTAAGGTTTTTAAAATTTGGAAGGCATAAGTTCCGATATTTTCTGGAGCAATATATTTATGTGTCGTACCTGTAAAAGTACACGAATATAAAAAGCTAAAACAAATCAATAAAAAGTATGTTTTTTTCATATAAATAATTGTGAGTTTACTGCTTTCGCACAGGTTCTATGTTTGATAAATTAAACAAACGTTGCTCATTTTTATAATGGATAGAAACGATTTTGGCAACAAATTTTTTATCATTAAAATCAAAAGCTACATATCCATTTTGAAAAGCAATGCCGCTTTCATCTTTAATTTCATACGGATATTCTCTAAAAGTAATTACGTTCCAATCAATGTTATAACGTTTGCCCGATTCTTTAATCATTTCGTATGATTGCTGTAATCGCTTGTTGTGTGTTTCTTTAGAAACGTTCGTTACAGCATTTCGAAACGTATTTTTGATTGTAGTGTCTTTTGCAAATTCACGCAATTCGGTTAAAGTCAAAAAATGTGTATTAAATTCTTCTTGCGAAATGGTTTCCATTTTTTGTAGCAATTCAAAGGTGTGTTTTCCAACGAGTGCTGAAGGGTTTGGTTCTGAGGAAGTACAACCAATTAGTGTGGAAAAAAGTATTAAAACAATGCTATAGATGGTGTTTTTCATTACAAAATCCTATTTAAGAGTTGAGTTTAAATTTCTTTGCGTTCGCTAATATAAATGCTTTTACGCTATTGTAATCATTTATTTCTTTTGGAATGACAATTTTCCCATTAAAAGTAAATAGATTGTAATCGAAACTTTTTATAACAATCTCATTCGGTTTTATTTTTGTAGACTCAATTTCGTGTATTGGAAAACTTTGATTGGCTTTTACTCCGTATCTTCTTTCCTGTCTTGCCTGTGCTAGTTGATTGGCGAAATTTAGTTCATTCGTAGAAACTATTTTTTCAATCTTAGTTTCAGAGATAAAGTAAGTCGTCTTTTGCGCTATGTTTTTAAGTTGAATGAATGATAAAAAATATACAATTAGTATAATTGCGCACAATATTATTGTAAGAGGAAGCATAACAAAAGTATGTACACGATAGCTATAAGTAAACCAAAACATCAGCAATAAAAACACACTCATAATACCAATAATCCATTTGGTATTATACGCTATTTGTCGTTTCAAATAACTTTTCATTTGACTCGCCTCCATTTTATGTCCCGACTCTTGATACTCCATTTTTAGTAAATTCGTTTTTAACGCTCCAAAGATACTTTGCTTTGAATCCCATTCAAAGTCTTAAACGCCAAATCATCAATAGTTCCAGCTTCAGTCATAAATGTAATTGTTACCGTTTCATTCGGCAATACATCAAAGAAATTATCCGAAAAATGTCCTTTGGATTTTGTGTAAAAGAACATATCTTTTTGTAATGTTTTAGCAGAAACTTCTATGGAAAATCCGCCTTCAATTTTAGTGATTTTTGTAGAAATGTCTTCTTTTGGTAAATACAATTCTTTTGGTTTGACTAAATAATGCAAGGAAGATGTGTTAAAATCGGCATTGTCAGATGTCAATGTAGCTTTTAAAACTGTTGCCAAATGATCAGGTTTAATTTGGTCAATTCCCATACTAAAGAGTTCTTCACTTGTATTGGCTTTTATAGTAACAGAATCTTTAAAATCAGATTGAATGTTTCCTACAAAGTCTATAAATTGATATCTAATCACACCTTTAACAGACTCTAATTTATCTGAAACTACAAACACTCTAAGCGTATCATCCTCCACAATAGAAGAAATTAACACATCTTCAAAGGACTTTTTTGCTTTGTAATGCAGCGCTTTCCAATTGCCCATAAAATCAATGCTCGACCACGAAACTACGGGCCAACAATCGTTCAGTTGCCAATACAAGCTTCCCATGCAATACGGCATGGCACGGCGTTGTGCTTCCATTCCCATTGTCATTCCTTTGGCTTGTGTCAGTTGACTCATGTATACATAATCATCGCCCGCAGTTGGCACAGGATAATCACGTTCCATATATTCGCGAATCAGTTTGAAACCTCTCGGATGCTTTTGATGCGTTATATAACTATCATGATTTATGCTAATGCTATCTTCACCTGTAAACGCTCGAATTGCTTCATAGGAAGGAAACGACTGAAATCCGAATTCACTCATAAAACGCGGTACTTTCTGTTCAAAACGTTCAAAAGGTAATGCATCGTGCCAAACGCCCCAATCGTGCGCATCGCCTTCAAACTGAAAGCGCTCATCGCCACGTCCGTAACTCGGAGAACTTTCCCAATACGAAATTTCCGCATCAAACTTAGCTACAGTTTCAGGTAAAATACGATCAAAAACGGCTAAATAGCTTGCCCAAATTTCTTCCTTTTGTGCTTGTGTTTTATCCATCTGCCAGCCCCAACGATGCCAAGCTTCATTATTTTCATTATTTCCACACCAAAGTGCAATAGAAGCATAATTACGCAATCGTTTCACTTGATCGATCGCTTCTTTTTCTATGTTCTCCAAAAAGGCTTCATCTCCGGGATACATCGCGCAAGCAAACATAAAATCTTGCCAGATTAAGATTCCTTTTTCGTCACATAATTCATAAAAAATGTCATTCTCATAAATTCCGCCGCCCCAAACGCGCAACATATTCATATTTGCGCTTACAACATCATTCAATAGTTTTTCATAATGTGCATCGGTCACTTTGTCTTGCATGCTGTGTTGCGGAATGTAATTGGCACCTTTCATAAACACAGGAATTCCGTTGAGTTTAAAATAGAAGGATTCACCTTTTTCGTCTTTTTCACGAATCAATTCAATGGTTCGCAAGCCAATTTTGACTTTTTCTTGTCCTTTTAAATCGTTTCCTTGCTTTAGTGTGACATCAAATTCATATAAATGCGGAGTTCCTAAATTGTGCGTCCACCAACGATTCGGATTTTTGATTTTAAGATTGGTTGTATACGTATGCGTTCCTTTATGCACAGGCGCTTTTACGGTATGTTTTGTGTCTTCATATTTGATTTCAAATGTAGTTTGTTCTACATCTTCATCCGCTGAAATGGTATATTCTACGCTAATTAACGCCAATTCATCAGTCAATTCTTCTTGCTTAAAATACACATCGTCCAATTTCATATTATTCCACGAAGTGACTTTTATGGGCTTCCAAATTCCAGCCGTATTTACAGTTGGTCCCCAATCCCAACCGTACTGAAATTGCGCTTTTCTAGTAAAAACACGATCGCCAGGATTTAATAAATAATCTAGTTTTGCAGTTTCTTTTTCTTCATGGACACTTGTTTTTTCAAAAGCAATTCGCAAAGAGTTTGTAGCTTTTGCTAATTTTTTTATGTCATATTTCCAAATTCGGAATGCATTGTTCGTTTGTCCAATTAACGAATCGTTGAGGTAAATACTCGCATACGTATCCAAACCTTCAAACGTCAGTTCTATATTCGATTTTTCTATTGTTTTTGAGTCAAGCTCGAAAGTCGTCTGATATTCCCAATTTTTCGTAGGAACCCATTGTACGTTCAGTTCGTTGGAGCCAAAAAACGGATCAGGAATTTTTTTATGATCTAACAAATCCGAATATACATTTCCTGGAACGCTTGCCGTATTCCAAGTCGTGTCTGTTTGTTGTTTAAATTCCCAGTTTTGGTGAATATTTGCAACGGTTGGCACGTCGTTTTTAGCACAGCCAATGAGTAAAAGTGCTAGTATGAGTGTACAAAAAATAGAATTTACTTGTTTCATGAATTGATGCGTTCTAATATTTGTTTTATTTTTTCTTTGTTGGAAGTTGCAATGCGCGTTTCGTTGAACAGTTTTGTACTATTCATGCTGATTTTTGGATTATTAATCGATTGATGAATGCTTGTTGCCGAACAGTGAATTTCTTGAAAACTACCTTCTTTAAAGAGATACGCATTACTTGGATTGATTCCGCCACCAGGCATGATAATCAGTTCGTTTTCGGCAATTTT
>NZ_JBGCDL010000034.1:0-9798 GCF_045105435.1 Kordia sp.
CCGTCATAACGACCTGCAATTACTAAGGTTTTTGCTTTTACGTTTTTTAATTCTTTTCTGTAATCTTGATTGATCATACTTCCCGACACATCAAAATCTCCATCTTTTCCAATGATAGCAACATATACATCATTTGCCCAATTTCGGTGTTTTTGTTTTGGCGAATTTTGCTTGATTTTTGTGTTGTGATAGTATATGTATTTGGTTGGAAAGCTTCCGTAGACTTTCATAAATTCTGGATCGCTTGAAACATAACCCAACGCACGTAACGAGTCTACTTTTTTCCATTTTTCTGGAAAGTGCGTTTTTGCATAACGATTGTAACTATCGCAGTTTGCCTGCCACATAGCGCCACTATGAAAACCATTGATCAACACCATTTTATTTACATTGTCTTTGTATTTTATGGCGTACGCTTGCGCGGGAACGGTTCCGTACGAATGTCCTACTAACGAGATTTTTTTGAATTTTAAGAGTTTTCGGAGTTTTTCAATGAGTGCTACGTCATTTTCTACAGAGTATTCAGATGGGTTTTTAGCATCGTCACTTTTTCCTCTTCCCAAGAAATCAAAAAAGACAACGGTATTTGTTTTGTAATACTGTCCAAAATTTCCTTGCATGTAATCGTGAGAGTTTCCAGGTCCGCCAGGTAAAAAGAAGATTGGATCACCTGAACCTTTGACTTCTACATTGATTTTATACCCATCAATGGTATAGAATTTTGATTCGAATTTATCAAAAATATCGGCTTGTTGTTGCGCAAAAATGGTAGAAGAAATAGTGAGTAAAAGTATGCACAGAAAGCGTAATTGTAGTCTCATAACTTGTGATTTCTTGTAAATTATAGCTATTTGACGCAAAAAGAAAAATTACGTTACAGGAAAGAAGATATTAGATGCTAACTGGAGTATTACGTTTTGAAAAATACGGTATAAAAAAAAGCCTTGAATATTCAAGACTTTTACATTGTTATTGATTTTTTTAGTATCCGTTTGAGTCACAATTGTCGTGTGTTAAATCTGGATCTCCAGGATCACTTAAATGTTTTGTTTCTCCATTTACAGAATCAGTAGGAACACTTGATCCTCCTTTAATATTGTGCATATCTAATAAGTTTATTTTTGAAATGACTACTTTTCTTAGACTGATTTTTCTCGATTGTTTTTTCATAATGCAATTTTAGTGTTAATGATTTGAATGTATCTAAATCCTTGATTAATGTAAAAATTAAGATGTTTTTTACATTAAAAAATTATATTGGAACTACCCTGTAATTTTTTAATAAGAATGACTTGGACAATTTTCGAAACGAGTTTTATCATCAATTTCTGTTGGAGTATCTCCATCAGTAGGAACACTTGATCCTCCTTTAATATTGTGCATGTCTAATAAGTTTATTTTTGAAATGACTACTTTTTTTAAACTGATTTTTCTCGATTGTTTTTTCATACTATAAATTATTTTAATGTTAATGAGTCCAAGATATATCGAGATTTTAAATTAATGAAAACATTATGCCCTAATTCAACGAAAATAGGGAATCTATTTGGAGTCAGAAGTCTCCATTTTATTGAGTTGTTTGATATAATAGGATGGATTTAGTGTTGTTTTCTTTTTAAAGTGTTTTACAAACGAATCTGCACTCTTATATCCAATTTCTGCAGCAATTGCTTTGATAGAAAACATCCTAAATTTGTCATCATTTTTTAGTTTTTGCAATACATATTCAATTCGTAAATCATTGATGTAGTCATTGAAATTTTTCTCCTTGTATTTATTAATGATTTGTGACAAGTACGTACTATTTGTTTTTATTTTCTTTGCTACAGCACGCAAATTGCAGGTAGATTTTAAGAAGTATTCTTGCGCTTCTAGTTTATCTAATCGTGAAAGTATGTCTTTTACAATATCATCTGCTAAACGAATGTTTTTAGTGGTGCTTTTTGATTTTTTTGAAGTGATGCTTTTTTTATCAGCTTCTAGTGTGGAAATTTTTTCAATAAGTGCCGTAAACGTCTTTTTGTTTGCCTTTTGTTTTTTTATGAACACAAATACGATCAGAAGAAACGCTATTCCAATAAATAGAATTCCCCATAACATATAGTTTATGGTTTGTTTTTGTTCTTTTTCTTGATGTTGTAATGCTTCTATTTGAGAAAAAAGAGTGTTACTGTCTTCTTCATGAAATTTATTTACCGCAGCATCTTTACGATTTTGAGCAGCATCTTTTAACCCTACTACTTTTTTTAGTAGCAACGCAGCTTCTTTGTAGTTTTCTTTTTGCTCATAACAATCCGCCAGAAAATGATACGTTTTTATGACATTATTTTTTTCTAGATCGTCTTCTTTTATAATGGCTATTGAATTCCTTAATTCTTGAATGGCTTCATCATATTTCCCTTGATCGTAAAAACAACTTGCAATGGCATAATTAGTGTTTATGGTAGGAAAAAAAGGGCTTGCTACCTTCCCCTTTTTTAGAATGTCTTTGCATTTATTTAAACACAGAAAAGCTTCATCCCATTTTTTCTTGTGGCGATAATACTTTCCTTTTTTTATATATAAATCGACAAGAACTGTGTGATGGTTTAATTTTTCTGCTATTTGGATTCCTGCTTCCACATGCGTTAGCATGGTTTCATAATCTCCTTTAGCCATAAAAGCATCGCAGATAGTTGTGAGAACTCTTACATGATTTTCTTTATTTTTGAAGGAAGCTTTGTCTATTAATGTTAATGCATACTTAGAAAAATCAACCGCTTTATCTTTTTTATTTATCAAAGGCAAGAATGCAATTAGCCCAGAATACGCCACTAATTCTTGATCGACATTTCCTTTACTTTTTGCAAGTTTTAGCGCATTGTAATAGGCTTTAATAGCTTTTTCATTCTTCCAACTGTATAAGTATGATGTTCCAAGTCTCATATACGATTTAAACAATAAGCTATCGTGTTCAATTTCTTTTGCGATCGTTATCGCATCTAAAAAATAGTTGATGCTTTTTCGGAAATCTTCTTTCTTTTGTAAATCGCTACCAAGATGAATATACCGTTGTACAGTTTCTTTTTTAGTTTCTGCTGTATGTTGCGTCTGTTGTGAAAATGAGTTATATCCTGCTAAAAAGAACATAATTCCCAAGAGAATAATTCGCGCTTTTTGTGTATTCATATATCAAATGGAAATAAAAAATTTAATATTTAGCACAAAATAACTATATTAATTTTATTACTATCAATCGTATAGAATTTTGATTTGAATTTAACGGCTCCACGAGACTTGTATATAAAAAAAGAGTTGAAGTAAACACTCCAACTCTTTTTTCCAACAGATAAAAAGTAGTAACTCAAAATCTGTTTATATTAATTAACCACATACTATGGCTCCTGTAGCGCAAAAAAGATCTGTTGGTGGCTCACCATTTCTACATTCAGTAACTGTATTGAATATGCTTCCTCCAGTTACTTTTGCAGCGTGAAATTTAGAGATTACTTCTTTGTTTACCTGTAATTTTTTTAATGATTTTTTCATCGTTTTATGTTTTAAGAATAGTGCCTACTCTACTAAAGGTTTTCGGCTTCCCCGTACTTGAAATTGGTAACAATTGTTTTTTGATTTCGAATACGAATGTCAGCCATTAAATCGTTAAAAAAAAGGAACATACCACGACTTTAAACAAAATAGGGCGAAAGTATATTTTGGAGTTTTTAAACTGCTATGAAACATCATTATTTCTTAAAAAGAAGACTTTTTTAAGGAATTAAGAATAGACTCATCGATATCCTATTTTATACAAAAAACAACAATACATAACTGTAATACAAATACTTACACATTAAAACAAAAAAAGTGATTTTTATTTTTGTAGCTGATTTTATTCAAAAAAGTAGAAACCGTCATCACACACTATTTTGAATAAATTAGGGTTTGCTTTTTTAGCTTTTTAGATTCTTTTTTGGATTAGAACAAAAACTTTTTGAAATAGTGCTTATGAGATTAGAAAACATAAAAAAATCCGCACTAAGGCGGATTTTTCTATAATTAAAATATATTTATTTTTCTTCTGAATCTTCCGAAGTAGTTGCTTCTATTTCGGTAACATCTTTACCTTTTAAATATTCTGGTAAGTCCATTCCTGCCATGTTAAACATTTCCTGTAACGGTGGAACCGCTTTGTACATACCAGAGATAAAGTTAGACGTAGATGTTTTTCCATCTTTTCCGCCGCCGCCATTTTCCCAAACGGTTACTTTATCTATTTTAATATTTTTAATCGCTTCTGCTTGTGTTTTCACCAGTTCTGGTAACTTATCAGCAATTAATAATAATACGGCATCTCTTGAACTGTCGCCAGCTGCTTTTACAATTTCTTCTAAACCAGCGGCTTGTTTTGTTAATACTTCGTATTGTCCTTGTGCTTCTGCTTGTGCTTTAAATAAGATTGCATCTGCTTCTCCTTTTGCTTTTCTACGAATACGTTCTGCTTCTGCTTCTGCGTCAATTTCTACTTTTCGTTTGTCAATTTCGGCAGGTACAATAATATCGGCTTGTTGCGATGAACGTTCTCTTTCTGCTCTAGCAACTTCTGCTTCACGTTCTGCTGCATACGATTCTTCTAAGGCTTTTGCTGATTGTACTTTTTCAGATGCAATTGCCACACGTTCCGCTTCTGCTTCACGTTGTCTACGTAACGAATCAGAGTTTGCAACTTCAATTTTCGCGGTATTTTCTCCATCAACTGCTTTTGCATTTGCGGCAGCTACTTGTGTACGTTCATCTTGTAATGCGTTTGCTTCACCAATAGAACCATCTCTGTTTTTCTCTGCAACCGATTTACGAGCCGCATTAATTGCGTGTGCTGCAGCTTCTTTACCAAGTGCTTCAATATATCCTGATTCATCAACGATATCCGTAATGTTTACGTTGATCAGTTTTAAACCTACTTTCTTTAATTCTGATTCGACACTTTGCGAAATATTTGTTAGGAATTTATCTCTATCGGAGTTAATTTCTTCAATATCCATGGAAGCAACTACCAAACGTAATTGTCCGAAGATAATTTCCTGCGCCAATTCTTGAATTTCATTTTGACCTAATCCAAGTAAACGTTCGGCTGCATTTTGCATAACACCTGGTTCTGTTGAGATACCAATGGTGAATCGAGAAGGTACATTGACACGAATATTTTGCTTACTTAAAGCGTTGACTAGGTTTACTTCTATTGAAATTGGTGTTAGGTCTAAAAATTCGTAATCCTGTATAACTGGTAGTATAAATGCTGCACCACCATGAATACATTTGGCAGATTCGCCACCACCAACTTTTCCGTATACTACTAAAATTCTGTCCGACGGACAACGTTTGTATCTACGAATAAATACCGTGATTAATAAAAAGATAAAGAGTCCTACAGCGACTAAAGTGATTAGCCCAGACATCTCTCCAATAGGATTGCCGTCGCTGCTACTACTTTGCGTCTGCAATAAGAGGAGTGCGTTTGTCATAATTTTATTTATTTATTGGTTGAACGATTAATATTCCGGTTCCTGTAATTTCTGTTACTTCTATTACAGTTCCTGTTTTGAGTGTTTCGTCACTATCTGCAAGTGCATCCAATTCGCGCAAAGCACCTTGAATATTGACATGAACTTTCCCTATTTTGGAACGATTGGCACCTATGGTTAAGTATACTTCTCCCACATTTCCAATAGCGTTTTCAAGCTTGAGTGTTCCGCTACTTACTAATTTGTTAATGTAATATATGAGTGTTGCCATGACAACCATCATTGCCAATCCTGCTAGTGATGATATTAAAATAGTCACACCTTTTCCGTAGCCTGCATTGATACTTGAAATTCCTGCCCAACTGAATATGGTGAAAAATGCGACTAAGTTTTTGAACGTGAAGAATTGAAAACCAATTCCTGTATCGCTTTCTATATCGGCATCTACATCGCCATCAACGCCATCTGCATCACCTATTAAGAATGTAGTGATTAATACAAATACGAAAATCGTTGATGATATTGCAGCGATGACCCAATACGATTGTTCAAAAGTTGTTAATGCTGAAAACCAATCTCCCATAGCATACGGTTTTAATGTGTTATTTTATTGTTTGTTGAATTTTAGTCTTTGGTTAGCAATACTGAAACAGCGTTTCCTCCAAATCCGACCGCATTGACTAAAATTTTGTTTAGTTGTTTCGGTTCTTTTTGCTTTTCAAGATACGGAATTGATATGAATTGTTGTTGCTGTATCATAAGAATTGCTAATTCTACACTTAACATTCCTGAAGCTCCAAAAGTGTGACCTATTTTCCACTTATTCGTAGTAAGATTTGGCATTTTGTTACAAAATATTTTTTTTATTGCTTGATATTCTGCCAAATCACCTTTTATGGTTCCTGGCGCGTGCAACACAATTGCATCTACTTCTTCGGGTGCATGTCCTTGCAAAGCCATGCGCATCGATTTTTGAAAACAGATACCTTCTACCGAAATGGATGTGTTGTGTTTTAAGATTTCTGTAGCATAGCCAATTCCTCTAATTTTTGCCAACGCGTTTGACTTTTCACCTTTTTCTATACAGATTGATGCGGCACCTTCACCCAAAATCATGGTGTTTCCCCTCTTTTTTAAATCTAACGAGAGACACGGAAAATTGGTTTCTTTTTTAGAGTATATATGTAAAGCTTGCATTTGCGCAATGGTAAATGGTGTTAGTGGTGCTTCACTTCCACCGACTAGAAACTTTTCTGCCATTCCCGATTGCAACCAAGCAACTCCGTTTAACAACGCATGCAACGCTGTAGAACAGGTAATGGAATGTGATATTTGCGGTCCTGTAGTTTGCAAATCGTGCGCTACCCAAGACGAAATATTACCCAATGTTGTCGTTGGTGAACTTAACGTCTGCGCATGTTGGTTTTCAAGAAAATCTTGATGGTATTTTTCAAATAATGCTGTCGCTCCTCTTGATGAACCAATATTGATTCCGAAGTTATTTTCATCATTCCAATTAGCGTTTTTAATAGCAATTCGCGAAGCTAAAATCGCATACAACACGCTGTTATCAAGATTTTTATATTTGGAATTGGAATTTTTCAACGCCATTACAACAGCTTCTGATGTTGCAGAAAGTGGCGCTGTACATATACTTTTTTGTTGAATTGTTTCTTGCTGAAAACAATGAAAGTTGTTGGTGTAGTTTTTCCAAATTTCAGCTTGTGTATTTCCTAGTGGAGATACCGAACCCAAGCCTGTTATAGAAATACAATCATGCATCATATCGACATATATTGAGAGTGCTAATATCGTAAGAAATGTGATGATTTACTAACATTTATAAGTGAGTTTGTAATTCCTTTTGATTGTTACAAAATGTTTCCTAGTTCGTCTTATTTTTTACTGTATTTTTATTCTTTACAACTACCATTTATGAACTTTCATTCGCTATTATTACTACCATTTATCTGTTTATTTCCGTTTTTTTCGCTCGCAAATAATCAAGATTCACTCGCTATTTTTAAAGAGAAGAAACTTTCTGAACAACATCTATTTATTAAGGAACGACTAAATTCTGCGAAAGATATACAACTTTATATTACTGTTTTTTCAAATAACGCAACAGCACAGAAAGATACACTTCATATTGCCAAATCGTATTATTTTAAATATCGATTTTTTAGAAAAGTAAAAGTGTATGCAAAAGCACATACTGCTATTGACAAAGCTATTTTATTGGCAAAACATAGCAAGAAAGATTCATTATTAGGTTCATTTTTTCATGCAAAAGGCGCTACTTTTTTTATTCAATCGAACTATAAAGATGCGTTAGCTTATTATTTGAAAGCGTATGATGTGATGCGAATTAAAGGTTCGGTTGCGAATAGATTGGCACTCGAATTTGATATTGCAACTATTAAGTTAAGAGTCCGAAAAACTGAAGAAGCTTTGGCGGAGTTTGACAAAATTATACATTCATACGATTCGCTACTTACGGCAAAATCCAATTCGCGCTTTTTACGAATTCGTTTTATTAAAATACTTAATAATACTGCCAAATCGTACACCAAAGAAGCCATGTACGAGAAGGCAATTGCGCTGTATACTAAAAGTCTTTTATTGAACGAAACGACCAATTATCTTTCTGGAAAATGCATCGCTATTGGCGGAAAAGGAAATGTATATACTTTTGAAAAGAAGTATGAAAAAGCACTTGAAAAACTAAATAATGCACTTGAAATTTCGACTGTAAATTCCGAATTGCATCTGATTACTCCTTTTTTATTGCTTGATAAAGGAAAGTGTTTGTTTGGACAAAAAAAGTATGCGGAAGCTTTGAAAGTTTTCGCGGAAACAGACAGCATTATACAAGCAAAACAATTGAATTTTCTCGATTTAGATGAAACCTATCGGTTTTTTGCAAAAACGCATGTACAATTAGGAAACCATGAGAAAGCGACCGCAATTTATGATCAGTATATAGAACGTAAAAATTTGAACGCGGACAAACGTTTTGAGTTGTATCAAACAATTTTTAAGGGTTATGATTTAAAGAATGTGGAACATCGTGCAGAAGAAGCTACAAAAGCATCTAACTTGTTTAAAAGTTATTTTTCAAAAGCTATTTTAGTGATTACTGTACTTGTAATTGCTACGATTATTTTCTTTTTGTACGATCGTAATAGGCAAAAGAAAAAGTTTGCAAAGTTTCATGCATTGATAGCGGAGTTGAAAGCAAAAGAAGTAAATGTTACTGAAATACAGCCAAAAGGATATGTGTTGTCTGATGAAAAAGCGACTAAAATATTGCATAATTTGGAAACTTTGGAAGCGAAGTTATTTTTCCTCGACAAGAAATACAATCTCTCTACTTTAGCAAAAAAATGCAATACAAATTCGAGTTATTTATCCAAAGTCATCAATCAATATAAAGAAAAAACTTTTTCGGAATATATGATTGATATGCGCATTACGTATGTGTTGAATGCGCTGAAAAATGATAAAAAATTACGTTCATATACCATTCAATCTATTGCAGAAGAAATTGGTTTTAAGAAATCAGAATCATTTGCCAAAGCTTTTAAAAAGCGAACAGGCTTCAATCCTTCTTACTACATTAAAAGCCTTGAAAAGCTTTAATTTACTGACTTTATTTGTAATCTATTTTTATAAAAATCGATTCCTACTATTGGGATCGCAACTAATAATTAGGTTTCTTCGTTGAGAAATTAATTTAAAAAATTTTATATGAAAAGTATACAGAACACAAAACTTAACTTGAAAAAAGTAACAATTTCTACGCATAGCATTTATGGTGCTAGCGATTCTTCTTATAGTAACAATTCAAATGACAATCCTACAGACGAAACACTTTCAAGTGCTTTTGATGAACCTACAGAAAATCCTATTAATCCGTTGTTTGTAAGTCTAGATGCAGCTATTTGTGCTTAAAACACTTTGGAATAGTAAAAGTTAACATTAAAAACAAACCGATATAAAAGAGGCTGTCTTAAAAGTCGCAATTTCGTCAAACCGAACTTGATTCGGTTTCTCATAATAGTTGATAATCAGCTTTGTGAGATTCTGGATCAAGTCCAGAATGACGGCTTTTAGAACTTTTCAGACAGCCTCTTTGTTTTTTGTAAAGCTGCTCAATACGGAATTATTGACAAAAACACCAGCTTTGTCTTCCTCCATATCTTGATGGTGCAGCACAGTTACAGACAATGCCTATAAAAGTTACTGATGCTGTTTCGCCATCATTACCACCATTCAATTCTTGTTGTTGTAAGTT
>NZ_JBGCDL010000035.1:0-13542 GCF_045105435.1 Kordia sp.
AAATTTAACTTGGGATCATTATTACATATGGCCAAACAACTATTTCAATCTTTCATGGGATGCACCTGCATTACCTCATAGTACGTTAATTGGATATAATGTATATCGAGGAAATGAATTGTATAGATTTCAAACGGAAAATTCTCTTTATGATGAACCACAAGCTTCTAATGCTGGAATAGATTTTTTATTATACGAACCCGCTCCGTTTCAAGTGCATGTAACTGCTGTTTACAGTCCAGGCAATGCAGAGTCAACATTTACAGAGACTATTCAAATTAACGGACCATTACTTAGCAATCCTGAGTTCAAAAAAATTGATGCTGTTTTATATCCGAATCCGACAAACGGAATCCTAAATATCGGAAATACGAATTTGACAAAGATTCTAATGTATAACATTTCAGGTGAGATTATACGTGAATTTAAACCGCAACCTACAATTGATTTATCTACTGTACCAAAAGGTTTTTATTTGATAAAACTGGTTTCTGACAAAGGAGAATCGACAGAGAAAATTATAGTCTATTAGATATTTTACTTCAAAAAAAATTATAAATACCGCAAAAACTGAAAAAACTTCCGTTTTTTTAAATAGGTAAAATCGCTTTCATTCTGATACGCTTCACGTTCAAAACTCAAATTGTGGTAAGCTTTATTTCTATTGCGATAATAACAAAGCTTAATGAACCATTCTAACACATATAAAATATAAAAAGGGACAATGAGTAATTCAAGCTGTTGTCGCAAGTGAATACGTTCATGATATACCAAAATGGCGTTCCTTTTGTCTTTAGCATCACGCAAAAAAATAAAAGGATATAAGGTAATTCCGCGAAAACCTTTTGGCACTATATATTTTGATATAAAAATCATAAGTGGTATTACTCATTCCAAATGTACATCAATTTAAGTACCTTTGTAGAAATGAAGAAATTAATTCCCATTGAAGAAGGCGATTTTTATCTTTCGCCCGAAGGCTATAAGGTGTTTACAGAGCAGTTTCACTTAAAAAGAGGATATTGCTGCGAAAACGGTTGTAAACATTGCCCGTATGGATTTAACAAAAAAAGAAAATAAGATTTCATGGATTCTACCTTTATGAAATATAAAAAAGCTACTGCATATTTTCATCGTGTAGATATTCGCTATCCCTAGTACATTATAGAAACGCACGAGTTTTTAAAATGAAGAATAACTATACAATTGAAATACAACATGACAGTACAAGAACTTATTTTACAAGGAATTCCAAACGAATTACCAACTGCAAAAACATACGACCCAAACATTAATCACGCGCCAAAGCGTAAAGAAATATTATCTCCAGAAGAAAAGAAATTAGCGCTGCGAAACGCATTGCGTTATTTTGATAAGAAACACCACGAAGTTTTATTACCTGAGTTTAAAAGTGAACTTGAAACGTACGGAAGAATCTACATGTATCGTTTTCGTCCCGATTATAAAATGTATGCGCGTCCAATAGATGAGTATCCAGGAAAAACGAATCAGGCAAAAGCAATTATGTTGATGATTCAGAATAATTTGGATTATGCCGTTGCACAACATCCGCACGAATTAATTACGTACGGAGGAAATGGTGGCGTATTTCAAAACTGGGCACAATATTTATTGGTCATGAAATATTTGGCTGAAATGAACGAGGAACAAACACTCGTAATGTATTCTGGACATCCGTTAGGATTGTTTCCATCGCATAAAGATGCTCCAAGAGTTGTAGTAACAAACGGAATGATGATTCCGAACTACTCACAACCTGATGACTGGGAAAAGTTCAACGCATTGGGCGTAACGCAATACGGACAAATGACCGCAGGAAGTTATATGTACATTGGTCCGCAAGGAATTGTACACGGAACAACAATTACGGTATTGAATGGCGGACGAAAGATTTCAAAGAACGGAGAAGGTTTGGCTGGAAAATTATTCCTAACTGCCGGATTAGGCGGCATGAGTGGCGCACAACCAAAAGCAGGAAATATTGCTGGTTGTATTACCGTTTGTGCGGAAGTGAATCCGAAAGCAACGGAAACACGTCATTCGCAAGGTTGGGTTGATGAAGTTGTATACGATTTGGACAAATTGGTAAGCAGAGTTAATTCCGCGAAAGCGAATAAAGAAATCGTTTCTATCGCGTATCAAGGAAATATTGTAGATGTTTGGGAGAAGTTTGACAGAGCAGATGTTTTTGTTGATTTGGGAAGCGATCAAACCTCATTACACAATCCGTGGGCTGGTGGTTATTATCCAATGGACCTTTCGTATGAAGAATCGAATGAAATGATGGCGAACAATCCAACATTATTCAAAGAAAAAATACAAGAAACGTTGCGCAGACATGCCGCAGCAGTGAATAAACATACTGCAAAAGGAACCTACTTTTTCGATTATGGAAATGCATTTTTGTTAGAATCATCGCGCGCTGGCGCAGATATTATGGCGAAAAACGGAATCGATTTTAAGTATCCAAGTTACGTACAAGACATTATGGGACCTATGTGTTTCGATTATGGTTTTGGCCCATTCCGTTGGGTTTGTGCTTCTGGAAAAACGGAAGATTTAGCCAAAACGGATCAGATTGCTTGTGAGGTATTGGAAGAAATTATGAAAGTTTCACCAACGGAAATTCAGCAGCAAATGGCTGATAATATTCATTGGATTAAAGGCGCACAGGAAAATAAATTGGTCGTTGGTTCGCAAGCGCGAATTTTATATGCAGACTCGGAAGGTCGTATGAAAATTGCACAAGCATTTAATGAAGCTATTGAACGTGGCGATATTGGACCTGTAATTTTAGGACGTGATCATCATGATGTTTCTGGAACCGATTCACCATACAGAGAGACTTCTAATATTTACGATGGCTCGAAATTTACGGCAGATATGGCAATACATAATGTTATTGGTGATAGCTTTAGAGGCGCTACTTGGGTTTCCATACACAATGGCGGCGGCGTTGGTTGGGGTGAAGTAATTAATGGCGGCTTCGGCATGGTTCTTGATGGAAGTAAAGAAGCATCAAGACGTTTACATTCTATGCTATTTTGGGATGTAAATAATGGAATTGCAAGAAGGAGTTGGGCACGAAATGAAGAAGCAATTTTCGCTATAAAACGCGCTATGGAAGTTGAGCCAAATTTAAAAGTAACACTTCCAAACATTGTAGACGATGCTTTATTAGACTAGAATATTTAGTGAAAATAATATAGTAACCCAAAAAAAAGCAGTGATATGAAAACATTAAAATTACTTTTACCTGTAGTTGCACTACTACTTGTTACCTCCTGTATTTCGGTCAGAGTAGTTGCCGATTACGATCAGCAAGCTGATTTTGATTCTTATAAAACATTTGCGTTTTATAAAACTGGAATCGACAAAGCCGAGATTTCAGATTTAGATAAGAAAAGAATTCTACGTGCTATAGAAAAAGAGATGATTGCCAGAGGTTTTGTAAAATCTGACAATCCAGATGTTTTGGTAAACATTATGACCAAAGCAAACAAACGTGTGAACTTAAATAATAACGTTGGACTTGGCTGGGGCGGCTGGGGATTCGGCGGCTGGGGCTGGAATCCATGGCTTTGGGGCGGCGGCGGTTTTCAATCCGTATCAACCCGAATTGAAGGTGTTTTATATATTGATTTGATAGATACCAAGCAAAAAGAATTGGTATGGCAAGGAAGAGGCGCTGGAAACTTATTAGGTCGTACTGGCAACATTGAAAAGAAAGAAGCACGCATTAAAGAATTTGTACAAGAAATTATGAAAGAATATCCGCCTGTAGCGGAAGCACAGTAAACAAGATTCACATATGAAAAAGAACCTCGGAAGTAAAATTCCGAGGTTTTTTTTAGATTCATACGAATTCTTACCGAGACATTTTTTATTTTTAGCTATCAAAACAAGTATATCCAATGACTTCAAGATTGACACTTTTATTCCTACTCTTTTTTTTGTCCGCAAATATTACTATTGCACAAAACGATTCTTATATCAAACTTGATAGAAAGAACCGGGTAAAGGAATTAGGCACAATTAAAAATGGAGAGAAAGATGGTTTGTTTTTCAAATACAAACGCAATGGAAAACATAAATCGTTTATCTATGAAAATGGAAAAAAGAGAAAAGTAGCACCTTTAGAAGTTTCTACAGACAAAAGCTACAATGCTGCAGTCACAGAGGTTTTAGAAGAAAGTTACGGACTTATAAAAGATGAAAAGCGTGAAGGAATGTGGCTTACATTTAATGCGTATAACGAATTTACGCAAGCAAGTCTTTACAAAAACGGAAAATTACATGGCATTACCTATCGCTTTCACGTAGATGGAGAAGTTTTGGGAATTGATCGCTATGAAAAAGGTATTAAAAACGGTATTTGCGAAGAATTTCACAGTGGTGGCGCATTGCATTACCGAACACTTTACAAAAATGGGAAGATTGTAGATGGTGAAAATATTTACTATTACCCAAGTGGCAGTAAGAAGTTTGTAGACAATTACAAAAACGGATTAAGGTTCGGAATGAGCACTACGTATTACGAATCGGGTGCAATTGAAATTGAAGGTATTTATCGCGAGAAAGGCTATAAAGAAGGTCCTTGGAAAGAGTATTTTGAAAGTGGTGCAATTAAAGAAGAATACATGTATAAGCACGGACTTTTTCATGGCGAATACACAATTTATGATGAAAAAGGAACTATTTTAGAACAGTATATTTATAAGAATGACAAGTTGATTAAGACGATTGTTGATTAGACTCGCTACGCTCTTAGTAGCGGCTTCGCCTGTTGGATTGTTAGATACAGCTTCGCCTGTTAGACCGGTTTGCTTCTTGGTATTTTGGTATTTAAATTTAGCATTCTATATGCAATATTTCAAAAGCATTTCTACTTACGTTGCGTATAGGTTCTAAAATAGGTACATTCTTTAATGACTTCTTGGTAGAATTTAGTGTTTTTATAGCTTTCCAATTCTTTGAAGTTGACTTCATGATCACCACAAAAAATATCGACAATATAGTTGCTCGTATTTTCATCCCAAGTCGTATCAAAACACATTCCTGCTTTGGCCAAGTAAAAAGTAGCTTTGGCTTTTAGTTCCTCAGATGTGGAAACCTCAATGACTTTATTGTAATATGAAACAGCTCTATCAATCAACATGGAGTCAAAAACTTCATTTTCGTCGGTTTCATAATTATACTCTGAGAGGTAATTTCTACCATCATTTCCACCATTCAAATAGTGCAAAGTGTTGACAAACCAACCTAGTTCACTCAAATTATACCAAGCATTTCCAAGCATATAATAATAAGCGCCTGCATTTCCAGGATCTTCTATGGCTAATTTTTCTAGTTTTACCAACGTTTTTGCCAACAATAGTTTGTTGTCTATATAATATTCATCATCAATTTCCGAAGTATATAATAGCGCTTGATATTTTTCATGAAAACGATCGCTTTGCGCTAGAAAACTCACATTGAAATATTCGCTGATTGCACCAGAAAATAAACTATTCCGCAAGCCTTCTCTGTAGTACATTTTTGGATTTTCTAAAAGATTAAAATAATTGATGGCGTCTTCCAATTTATTTTCTCGCAAGAAATACGTTCCTATCATTTCGTTGACAAAACCTTCTTTGTCTTTTGGAAACAGACTTACGATAAAATGTTCCAATTCGGTTCTAGAAGTAACTGTTATTAGCTTTTTAAGTTTTCGTAAATCTTCAATATCTAAGTACTTATACTGTTCATAAATAAAGTTTGTTGCGCTGAAATTTGATGCAAGTACATCATCTTTTGCTACTTTATTTTTAGCCTCATAGCTAGATGTATACGATAGAAATTCACTGATAATTTTTTGATCATCTTCCGCATATAACTGTGCTATTTTCTGGAAGTAGAATCGTCTCACACCATGATTACCGTAAAGATTTTTTTTATTTTTTAATTCAAGAAACAAGCGATCCATCGCATACTTATCAAAGCCATCTATTTGTAATACTTTGATAATAAATGCAAAAATTGCTGCCTGATTTTTGTATTTAGCAATCGTATATTTTTTGGCAAATACAGCTGTTGCAGCTTCATAATCGCCATCTACAATGTCTATGATTCCTTTAAAGATAGACCAAAATTCTTTGTTTTTTACGGACGAATTGTTCAATTGATTGACAACAATAGCGTTCATTTTTGATATGTTTTCATACAGAAACTCATCATCTTCCGTGGAAATATTCGCAGTAAAAAAAGCTTGATGAAGCGAATCAAAATAGCGCATTGCCAATACTTCTGCATAACTCGAATTTGGATTGATGGCAAGTATTTCTGCCGCTTCCATCACAGGATCTCCATTAAAACCGTAGAGAAAGTGCAACAATTCATTTTCTTTTGTGTGCTTGCTCAAATCTAATTCGCGCATTGGCAATCTTTCTAAACTTAAAAAAACCGCTCCTTTTCGACTTTGTAAATTTTCAAAAACTTCTAAAAAACTCGTCAGGCTTTCTACTTTTTTGCCACCTCTGTACAACATTGTTGCATTGCGTTCCATGGCTTTGTAGTAAATATATTTAGAGCTTTCGTCATACTTCATATATTTTTCAAACACTTCGTTGGCATGCTCCGGATTTCCCAATTCAAATGCCAAGCGTACAATTTGAAATCCGATTCTATTCTTCAAAAAAGCATCTTGCGTTTCTTCATACAAAGCAATGGCTTCTTTAAACATTTTATTCAAGTCATCTTTCGTAGTTGCAATGCTTTCCCCTTGATACCAAGAGTATTCCAATTCGTATTTTCCTGTATAAATGAGTTCACATTTTTTAGCAAACCAAAAATATTGCAATAGTTCTTTTTTGTTGGATGAAGCCAAAATAAAACGCTCTAATTCATTTTTTGCAACGTAATTTTTTGAGATATGATCTTTTAAAAATTTATCAAAGTCCAAATATGATGTGAGATAGAATCCTTTTATGATCGCATTTTTAGACAGTTTGTAATTAAAATACTGTTCCCATTCATCCAAATTGTCATACGCATGGACAGTTCCTGTATTTTCAAAAGGTGCGCAAAAGGCAGTATCAGTACAATTCAAAAAAGGATATAAAGATGCGTCTGAGATTAGTGATTGGTCTAATAATAAGATATTTCGATCGCTTGGATCATAATAACCACCGCAAAAATTAAACTTGTATTTGTTTGCATTTAATGCAATTGGAACGAATATGAATAGTAAGAATATCTTTTTCATCGTCTAAAATTTTTCACTTAGTTGTTGAATTGCTTTTGCAGAAAATTTATCCGCCACCTTGGAATTGATTTGATAATAAATGAGATCAAAATCCTTTTTTGCATACTTTTTAATGCGTTCAGCCAACTGTGATAAACTTTGTGCATCAACAGTTTCATAGCGCAGTTCACTTCCTTCGTACAAATAATAATTGTCACCAAATCTACCACTAGTTTCTACGGTATAATAATTCCCTTTTTTTTCTAGTTTTTCTACATCTTCTTTGGAAACATCATTCAATAAGCTTCTAAATTTTCCTTTATTAAAAACCACCGCCCATGAAAATAATGGCACTGCAACATCGTATTCTAATGGATATTTGGCCAAAGAAGCGATATATGTATCAACCGTTTTAATATTGAGAATAGAGTTGGTTTCTTCCATTGAAGTAAGTTTGCCAACATTATAAAACATAATAACACCGCGATCTACAGGCGGAATTCCAGTTTTTTCTTTATACTTTACTTGGTGTAAACGAATGGTGGCAGATACTTTCGGATTGCCCATTTTTTGATATGAAGCTTGCGTTCGTATGGCTTTTAAAAATGTAAAATAGTTTTCGCGTGTTGCCATGGACCAATCGCAATCAAACTGAAGTTCCATCACTTTCAAATTATTTCGAGTGAGCAATCGTTCCAACTTATCGCTAATATTTCTTGCGAGTTGTGCTGCTTCCGAAACAGCTTTCATTTCCTTAAAGACCTCGTTTGTAATATATACAACTGGCACCAATTCTTTAACTCCAATAGTGATACTGTCATTAAATTGTATGGTTGCTGTAGGAAGTGGTCCTTTTTCACTTCCTGAATACGTGACATCAAAAAATTTCGTATAGAGTTTTTCACTTCCAAGCGAATTTAACAAGTCTTTCTTGGAAGCATTCAATTCAAATTCAGTGTTCCAATGATAGAAAAATATCTCTTTTTTTCTGGATGTACACGAAGACAAAAACAGCAATAGAAAAATTGCTATTCCTAGTTTACTAAAATAGTTCATACGGTTTTATACTATAAAATGAAGAGTGGAACTCAAATATACGTTTTTTTTAGATACGCTGACGCTTTAAGATTGTTAGAATCTTTGCTGCTAGACCCGACTTTATCGATAAGACTTAGCTCTGCTCTTGGCATTTTGGTATCGACTTCACCTCTTTGTATATTCGTATTGCTTAGCTTTTGGTAACGGTGTTGTCTTTTGGTATCTTTTAAAATTCAATTTCAAGTTCTAAGCCTTTAGTTCAGCATTTTGAAAGATTCACCTCTCAATTTACTCATCTCTAAACAATTAAAATATAAACAGCGATAAAAACCTTATCATTATTACAGATTTACCATCTTTCAAACATATTGATTTTTAGTACTTTTCTTAAAAATTTACGTAATGAAAAAAAAGAATTTAAAATTAGGGAAACTTACCCTTACTAAATCAAATGTTGCTTCATTGGTTCAAAAAGAAAGAATAATCGGAGGTTCGGGAGTTGGACCTGGCTGTAATTCAGATGCAGAATGTACTTTGACCTGTGTTCAAAACACATGTACTTCTGTTCCACCTCCACCGCCAACAAATGGATGTGCAACAGTACCTGACTGCTTTACGCAAGCATTTAGTTGTGGTCCTGCATGCAATCCAACAGAGATGAACTGTGCAACACAACAATCATGTGATCCTGGAGGTTTTTTATGCCAAAACAATTTTTAGTCTACAATTAAAAATATAGATGTATAAAAGAGTAAACCCTAAAAGTTCGTCTTTTAGGGTTTGTTGTTTTATAAAATACTAGTAGATTTTTGCAGTATTTTCAATGTATCAAATAAACACATCGACAAATCATCAAATTGACAAATTAATACTGCATCAACTCCTCAATCTTCGCTTTTACTTTTTCTGTAGATGGAATCATGGTTTGTTCCAAGGTACTATTTAGTGGAATTGCTGGCATGTTTTCAGAACCAATAATCATCACTGGAGCATCTAAATATTTGAAACATTTTTCTTGAATCATTCCGCATAATGCTCTTGCAAACGAATTATTTACAGGTTCTTCCGTTACCACTAAACATTTTCCTGTTTTCTTTACAGATGCAATAATTGCTTCTTCATCTAGTGGAAATAACGTTCGTAAATCTATGATTTCGATATTTTCACGTTGTCCTTCTGAAGCGTTCATTGCCCAATGCGTTCCCATTCCGTAAGTAATCACAGTCATGGTTTCTTTTTCATCTTGCTTCCAGATTTCTTGCAATACATTTGCTTTTCCAAATGGCAACATATAATCTTCTGAAGGTTCAATGGAAGTTGCGCCTTTTGTTCCGGGTACTTTTGACCAATACAATCCTTTGTGCTCTAAAATCACCACAGGATTTGGATCGTGATATGCAGCTTTCATCAAACCTTTTAAATCGGCTCCGTTACTTGGATACGCAATTTTAATTCCTCTAATATTTGTTAAGACAGATTCAACTGAAGAGGAATGATAAGGTCCACCACTTCCGTATGCGCCGATTGGCACACGTAAAATCATTGAAACTGGCCATTTTCCGTTAGATAAGTAACACGAACGACTTACTTCCGTAAATAACTGATTGAGTCCTGGCCAAATATAATCCGCAAACTGAACTTCTACAATTGGTTTTAATCCAACTGCGCTCATTCCAACGGTTGAACCTACAATAAATGCTTCTTGAATTGGCGTATTAAACACGCGATCGTCTCCAAATTTTTGCGCTAAAGTTGCCGCTTCACGAAAAACTCCTCCCAAACGTCCACCAACATCTTGTCCGTACAATAAACATTCCTTGTGTTCGCGCATGAGTTCTTCCACAGCGAATAATGCACAATCTACCATGACTACTTTTTCTTCACGTTCAGGACTTCTGTCTCCTACTTCTGAAGTTACAGGCGTCGGTGCAAAATCGTGTGTAAATAAATCGGCTGGTGTTGGATCTTCTGCTTGTAATGCTTGTTCGAAATCTGTTTGTACTTGTGCAATTGCGTCTGTTTCTATTTTTGAAACCGCTTCCGCAGAAAAGCCATGGTCGAGTAATTGTTGTTTGATTACTGGATACGGATCGCGTGATCGTGCTTCTTCCAAATCGTCACGATACCATTCCATTCGCACACCAGATGTATGATGATTTAACAATGGAACTTTGGCATGTACTAATATTGGACGACGTTCTTCACGAATGGTTTTGATAACCTTTTCAAGCGTTTGATAGCTTTCTGTAAAGTTTGCACCATCAATAGAAACTGCATCCAATCCGATGAAACCTTCAGCATATTCAGCAGCATTTTGCGCTCTGGTTTCTGCGGCATTTGCCGAAATATCCCAACCATTATCTTGTACTAAATATAAGATTGGCAATTGTTTTAAGGCTGCCATTTGAAACGCTTCTGCAATTTCTCCTTCTGTTACCGATGCGTCACCTAAAGAACATACGGTAATTGGTTTTAAATCGCGTGTATCGTCAAATGGGGAATCTTTTGCAGCTTGATCTACAATTCCTTGTACTTCTTTGTATTTCATTCCCATAGCAACTCCTGTAGCCGGAATGGTTTGCATTCCTGTTGCAGAGGATTGATGTGGAATTTTTGGTTTGTCAACATCTTTTAAACTTGGATGCGAATAATAGGTGCGTCCACCAGAAAAAGGATCGTCTTTTTTAGCGAGTAACTGCAACATTAAGTCATACGGACGCATTCCGATAGAAAGCAACATGGCATCGTCGCGGTAATATGGAAACGCGTAATCTTGTGGTACTAATTGCATTCCCAACGCACATTGAATGGCTTCATGTCCACGTGATGTTGCATGCACATATTTAGAAACTTGCTTGAAGTTGTCTTCGTATAATGTTGCCATTGCTTTGGCAGTGCAGAGCAATGAAAATCCTTTTTGTAGTATATTTTTATTCATATTTCTTTAGTAGTGAGATTTTAGTTGTGAGTATTGAGAGCGTTTCACAACTAATGTCTCATGTCTATTATTCATTTTGTTTCTGAGTACTTCTCGATACTAAATTCTTTCAGAATTTCACTCGAAGTGACGTCTTGTTTTTAGTAATGAGTTATTAGTATTGAGTATTGAGATACCTTCATAACTAACTTCTCATTTCTTTTTTCCTTTTTGTTTCATAGTACTTCTCGATATTAATTTGCTTTACAAATTCATTCAAAGTGACGTTCTTGTATCTCGAACTCTAAAAGCGCGTTAGCGCGGTCTAGCAGCAAAGCGGTCTCACATCTAACAGCGTAGCAATCTATTATCAAAGTACTTCTCGATACTAATTTGCTCCGCAAATTCACTCGAAGTGACGTTTTGTTATTTTTATCCTTATGCGATACTGAATCAAGTTTAGCATGACAATTTTTATTTGAAACTTCTCAATACTCACAACTCAATACTCAATTCTATTTCCGCGTTAGCGATTGCGGCGGCATCCTTTTTTCGTCAATTCGAGTGAATTTGTTTTATGTAGCGAAAGCGAAATGAAACAAATTTGTATCGAGAATAGAAAAAAGATATAGCCGAAAGCGCGACCTTTAGGTAACGCCCAAAATAATTTATTCTGAAACAGCAACCATCCAGTTGTGCTTGTCTGCTATTTTTCCTGCGCGCAATCCGTTAATCGTGTCCATGACTAATTGCCCAACAGGACTTTCGTCAGATACGTGAATTTCGTCGTCTTTGTAACCGATTGCCTGAATCATGGCGATACCAACCGCAGTTCCTGTTCCAAACGCTTCTTCTAAGGTTCCATTTTCGGAAGCACTAATAATTTCTGAAAGCTTGATTGGTCGCTGCTCCACTTCATAACCATTGTCTTCTAAAATGGTAATGACACTTTTACGTGTAATTCCGTCTAAAATGGCACCATCTAAACTTGGTGTGATGAATTTCCCGTCGATTTTGAAGAAAATATTCATCGTTCCTACTTCTTGAATGTATTCAAATTCGTGTGCATCTAACCATAATACTTGGTCGAATCCTTTTGATTTTGCAATTTCTGTGGGACGAATGGCTGCTGCATAGTTTCCTGCTGCTTTTGCTTCTCCTGTTCCACCTTCAGCCGCACGAATGTATTTTGTTTCGGCGTATAGTTTGATGCGTTTTGTGAAGAATGGACCTGCTGGTGACGCAATGATGATAAAGTGATAACTTGTGGCTGCACGCATTCCAATGAACGGTTCAGTTGCATACATAAAAGGTCGCAAATATAGCGCACTTCCTTGTTGTGGCGGAATCCAACCGCGTTCCATTTCCACTATTTTTTTGAGTCCTTCTACGAATACATCTTCTGGAAATTCTGGCATTCCCATACGACGTGCACTAAAGTTTAAGCGTTTTGCATTTTCTTTTGGGCGAAATAATAAAGGTTCTCCAGCGCCATTTACCGTAGCTTTCATCCCTTCAAAAATAGCTTGTCCGTAATGCAATGCCATTGCAGCTGGATGCGTTGGAATCATTCCCAAAGGTTGAATTTTGGGCGTTTGCCATGCGCCATTTTCATACGAACAGATGAACATGTGATCGGTAAAAGTTCTACCTAGTGGAATATTGTCAAAATCGAGTTTTGAAACATTTGATTCTGTTGCTTTAGTGATTTCTATCGTATGTGCCATATTTTGTTGTTTTTGGTCGCTTTGCTCCTGTTGTTGGTTGTCTGTTGTCAGTTTGTTGCTGCGCTCCGTTTTGGGTTTAGGGGAATTTTGATTGGTTGTTGTTGTCTGTTGTCTGTTGTCTGTTGTCTGTTGTCTGTTGTCTGTTGTCTGTTGTCTGTTGTCTGTTGTCTGTTAAGTTGTTTACGCTACTTTCTAAATCATAACTTAAACTATTAAACTTGTAATCTACATTTTGGTTATTTGGTTTTGCTTACTCTTATGCTTTTTAACCACGAATTCACGAATTGTTTTTGTTTGTGTTGCTTCTCTTTTGGATGAGCACTAATTTTGTTCGATTTTCGATTTAGACTCTTACTATTGATTTATTGATTCGTTTACTGGCTCTTAATTTGTTTACGCTACTTTTTAAATCATAACTTAAACCGTTAAACTTATAAACTCTTAAACTTTATTATTTGTTAATTCGTCAATTTGATTTTACTTATTGTTAATTTTCTACTTACACTAATCGTTCTTGACTAGTAATTTAAAATTCAACATTTAGCATTTATAATTTTTACTTTCAAGGTACTTCTCGATACTAAATTCTTGCAGAATTTCACTCGAAGTGACGTTCA
>NZ_JBGCDL010000036.1:0-5390 GCF_045105435.1 Kordia sp.
AGTTTGGTCAATGAATTGTTGACGTAATTCATCGTTTGTTTTACGCTTTAGTTTCCATTTCATTGATTGTTCTGTATGCACAGATTCTGAATCTACTGGACCTAACATCATTAATGATGGCCACCACCAACGATTTAATGCGTCTTGTGCCATTTGTTTTTGTGCTTCTGTCCCGTTACATAAAGACATCATGATTTCAAACCCTTGACGTTGGTGAAAACTTTCTTCTTTACATACACGAATCATTGCTCTTGCATACGGTCCGTACGATGTGTTACATAAAGGTACTTGATTGATTATGGCAGCGCCATCAACCAACCAGCCAATTGCTCCCATATCTGCCCAAGTTACTGTTGGGTAATTGAAGATACTGGAGTATTTTGCTTTTCCTGAGTGTAATTGATCGTATAATTCGTCGCGAGAGATTCCTAGAGTTTCGCAAGCGCTGTATAAGTATAATCCGTGACCAGCTTCGTCTTGCACTTTGGCTAGTAAAGCTACTTTTCTACGGAGTGAAGGTGCTCTGGTAATCCAGTTTCCTTCTGGCAACATTCCTACAATTTCAGAGTGTGCGTGCTGCGATATTTGTCGGATGTGTGTTTTCCTGTATTTTTCAGGCATCCAATCTTTTGGTTCAATCTTTTCGTCATTTGCGATGCGCTTCTCAAAGATTTCTTCTAAGTTTTTTAATTGTGCTTCACTCATAGTTATGAATTTTAAATTAAAAATGCTAAATGGAAGTTTTTGAAGTTTCTATTTAGACTTTTTTCCTTTTTCTATTTTCTTGTGTGATACTGAATCAAGTTCAGTATGACGTTTTATTTTTAGTTTCCACTTTCGTGGGGATTTCAATTTTTATTGGGTTTCCGATTTCTCTGAGATTCCCGATTTCGTTGGATTCCCGATTTCTCGGGAACTTGGCGTTAGGGATTGAGGTTTTGTTGAAGCTCTTTTGGAAATGGATTCCTGCCTACGCAGGAATGACAGTTTTCAAAAAGCGACTACCGAAAGCCCGACCACCTTTTCGGTGGGAACGCCCAAATTATTTTGTTATACATCAAAGTCGACCACCACTTTTTCTGTGGTAGGAACAGCTTGACACGAAAGTACCAATCCGCTCGCGAGTTCATCTTCCAGCAACGCATAGTTGACTTTCATTTCTACAGAACCTTCTACAATTCTACATTTACAAGTACTGCAAACACCGCCTTTACAGGCGAAAGGCAAATCGGCACCAGCGGCTAATGCACCATCGAGAATGTTGTCATATTCATCTTCCATGATGAAGTGAAATTCTTTTCCACCATCAACAATTGTGACATCAGTTCCATCGACTTTTTGCTCTAATATTTCAGCAATGTGTGCATTTGATGCTTTGGTATCGCCCGAGAAAAATAGTTCGTAATGAATGTTTTCTTTTGGCAATCCTGCAGCTTCTAATTCGTCTCTGATGAGAAAGATCATTTCTTCTGGTCCACAGATAAAACAATCGGCCGTATCATTGATGTCGATAAACGTTTTTGTGAGTGTTTGAATTTTTTCTGGCGTGAAACGTCCATTTAAAAATTCGATATCTCGTTTTTCTTTTGTTAAGAAATAGAAGGTGTTAAATCGCTGTAAGTATTTGTTTTTCAACTGTTCTATCTCTTCTTTAAAGATAATAGATTTTACTGTACGATTCAAGTAAAATAGTTTAAACGTACTTTCTGGTTCTAATTCTAGGTGCGTTTTTATGATGGAAAGCATTGGTGTGATTCCGCTTCCTGCTGCAAATGCAATGTAGTTTTTGTTTCCTTTCGGATCTACTTCTACGAAGAAATTTCCTGCTGGCGGCATCAACTCAAGTGTGTCACCTGCTTTTAATTCTGTATTTGCGTAGGTTGAAAATATACCACCTGGAATTTGCTTTACGGCAACTTTCCATTCGTTGTCAACTGGACTTGAACATAGTGAGTACGATCTACGAATGTCTTCTTCGTTTATTATTTTGCGTAGTGTTAAGTACTGCCCTTGTTTGTATTGAAATTCTTCTTGAAGATTTTCTGGAATATTGAAGGTGATTACAGTACAGTCTGAAGTTTCTTTGTGTACTTCAGCTACTTGGATTTCATGAAACTTTGCCATGCAATTTTTTAGTTGTTTTCTACAAAACTAACAATTGTTAGTTTGACTTGCAACTAATTTTTTGTTAAATATTACAAGTCAATAGCTTACATATAGAAAAAGAGCACTTTTTAGGCGCTCTTTTGTAGTTTTAAGTTCTAAATTTAAGTCAACATCGACCACATGTTTGTCCTTCACAGGTTACTCCTTCACATGTTAGACATGTTTCTTCTTGTAAGCAAGTGTTACTTCCTGGCGGCACTGGAGGTCCACCTGCGACTACTGCATTTAGGTTTGAGATCATACTTTTTTTCAATCTCAACCTGTTGATAGATTTTTTTTTCATTATGGTAGGTTTAAAATTAATCTATCTTAAAGATAAAGAAGATAAAACCTAGTCATAAAAGGTTTTACAGTAGTTATTGTAATGCGAATAGTATTTTTAGAATTATTTTTTTAATTATCTTATAAAGTTACACCTGTTAGTAATACTTGACTGAGTTTGCCTAGTAAATTTTCTTTGATAATTTCTTCCTTCTTAGGAATCCAAAGATAGAGTGAACGCAACGTAGAAAGAATAGAAAATAGTATGATTTCGATATTGACAGCTTTGAGTTCGCCTTTATCAATTCCTTCCTGTAAGATTTGACGAAAGCTTTGCTCATAATTTCTACGTAGTTGTAAGTAGTAGTCTAATTTTTCTTCCAAATGCATCCAATCATTATTCATTGTTGCCATTTTAGAAGGATTCTCCATCGTAATTTGCACATGCAACTTGATGATTTGTTCTAGTTTTTGAATGCTAGTTGTATTTTTTTCTTCAACAATTTCAGCCATTCCTTCTGTAAATTGTTCTCCAATTTGAATGATGATATCTGAAAGTATTTGCTGCTTGGATTGAATGTGATTGTATAAACTAGCTGCTTTTATTCCCATGGCTTGGGCAATGTCGCGCATGGTTACAGCACTGTATCCCTTTTTCTTGAAAAGCATTTCTGCTGTACGTACAATTTCCTCTTTTCGAGATTCAGTTTTTTGTGCCATGATGTTGCCCTTATAAGTTTGTGAAGATACATATTTTATAAAATACGTTGAATTTCTACTTTTTATTGCATTGCTATTTTATGATTTAATAGCTTTGTGAAAATTTGCCCGATGAATCAGAATATTGAAACGAATCCTTTGCTAGATAAACTTCCACCACATTTACAGCAATATATTAAACCACAGAATTATGACGATTATACAGCTATAAATCAAGCAGTTTGGCGTTATGTGATGCGAAAGAGTGTTTCGTATTTGACTACAGTGGCGCACGATTCGTATTTGGATGGTTTGCAAAAGACAGGAATTTCTATTGATGCTATTCCGAGTATGTATGGAATGAATCGGATTTTGAAAGCGATTGGCTGGGCAGCCGTTGCTGTTGATGGTTTTATTCCGCCAAATGCATTTATGGAGTTTCAAGCATATAAAGTGTTGGTGATTGCAAGTGATATTCGTCAATTAGAACATATTTCATATACACCTGCTCCCGATATTATTCATGAAGCAGCCGGACATGCGCCAATTATTGCAAACCCAGATTATGCGGAATATTTGCGTCGTTTTGGAGAAGTTGGAGCGAAAGCAATTTTATCTTCACATGATAATGATATGTATGAAGCGGTTCGGAAACTTTCTATTGTAAAAGAAGCTGTTGGAAGTAGTGAAACTGAAATTGAAGCTGCTGAAGCACGTGTGAATGAATTGCAAGCTAAGAAAGTAGAATTGTCAGAAATGGCAATGATCCGAAATTTACATTGGTGGACTGTTGAATATGGTATGATTGGTACTGTAGAAGATCCGAAGATTTATGGTGCAGGCTTGCTTTCTTCTATTGGTGAAAGTAAATGGTGTATGACCGATAAAGTGAAAAAACTTCCGTATTCAGTGGATGCTGCGTATCAAGAGTTTGATATTACAAAACCACAACCGCAATTGTATGTAACACCTGATTTTTCCTATTTAATGCAAGTTTTGGAAGAGTTCGCATCTACAATGGCGTTGCGTAAAGGTGGTTTTAGAGGTTTGCGAAAGCTGATAGCATCCAAAAAGATTGGAACGATTGAGTTGAGTACTGGCTTACAAGTTTCTGGCGTTTTTACTGAAATGATTATGAATGAAGATAATGAAGTTGTCTTTTTCAGAACAGAAGGACCAACCGCATTATCGAATCGTGAGAAAGAGTTGATTGGTCATGGCGTTACAATGCATCCGCACGGTTTTAGTTCGCCCTTAGGCAAATTGAAAGGCATTAATTTAGCGATTGAAGATATGAGTCCTCGCGATTTGAAAGCCTATAGTTTTTATGATGGCGAACGCATTGCTTTTGAGTATGAAAGTGGTATTAAAGTAGAAGGATTGAACGTAACGGGAATTCGTAATATTTACGGAAAGTTGATTTTGATTCAATTCACAGATTGCACGATTACGTATAAAGATCGTGTGTTGTTTAAACCCGAATATGGCACGTTTGATTTGGCTTTGGGTAAAAAGATTGTTTCTGCTTATGCTGGAGCTGCGGATTATAATTCGTTTGACTTTATGCATTTTAAATCGGAAACGTTAACTGTACAAGTTCCGAAGTCGAAAAAAGACCAAGATTTGGAGCGTTTATATTCACTAGTACGCGATTTTAGAACCGAAAAAGGTACTTCTATTTCTTTAGAAATTATTTTTGAGACACTTACTAAGCAGCATCCGCAAGATTGGTTGTTATTGATAGAATTGTATGAATTGGCGAATAATCAAACCGAAATACAAAGACAAATTTTACAACGTTTGCAAACTATGCAAATAGAGCGCCCAGAAATTGCACAATTGATTAAAGATGGTGTTGATTTAGTGGAGTAGACATTTAAACAAAAAAAGTGAACCGAAGTCCACTTTTTAAAATTCTGTTATCTTATATCGATTTAACACGCACAATACGAGAAAAATGTTTGACAACCTGTTGCATTTGTATTACAATCTACACCTGCTGAATCTGGTTCTGGACATATAATTACACTTTCGTATCTACATGTTCCGCTTCCTCCTACAGATGCAAAACTCTTTAGATTAGAGATCGATTTTTTTCTTAATTGTAAACTTTTTAAACTTTGCTTTTTCATAATTTCTTTTTTTTTAATTTCTTGGACAATTACAATCTGTTACTGTAACATCACACCAACATGAACCTGCTAACCCTGTACATAATGCAGATCTATTTCCTCCTTTTACGGCTGAATTGTCCAAATTAGAGA
>NZ_JBGCDL010000037.1:0-12547 GCF_045105435.1 Kordia sp.
ATACAATTCGTTGGCATATATCATACAAAGTCATTTTAGTGCATTAAGCAAAAAGAAGCATCCAAGCAGGCGCAAAGCGTTCAGAGATATACTATTACATCTCTACAAAAAACGCTGTACAAAACTGCTGCGAAACCAAGATTTTTTACGCGCTATTTATCAAGTAGCTAGGTTTAATACATTCGCTATAAGAGATATAAAAACATGGAAGCGAAACAGTCACAATGCTGAAAAGCAACTAAAAAGTATCATAAAACACTGCTTTGTAAAATACCAAGTACCAGCGTTTATGTATGAAGCTTGGTTAGATAATAACAACAAATACATTGCTTGGTTTGTTGATTTAGGAAGAGGACAAAGTGTAAAAAGCTTATCCAAAATACCAGTTCGGTTAACCAAAAAAGGAGCACATCAATTTTTACAAGCGCCAGCAGATTATACCATTGAAATGGCGCTGCGTAGAGCACAAGCATTGGCTTTTGGTAGCGATGAATTACTCGCAGGACGTATTGCATGTACAGGCTTAAGTCGAAATGATTTTGAGAATGAAGCTTTCTGGGAAACGGTGATTCAGTTCTTTATGCAACAAGCGATGCTCGATTTCAACAAAATGGAAGAAATCATCGATTATTTGAATGATTGCATTCGTAACAATGCTGACTATTCTATCAAAGGAAGAACCATCACATCGCTTACAAGACAATCGGACGAATGGCACGTAGCACAAGCAATTCACAGTGCAAGTATGGTAGAAATGTTTACATGGAAACCAACGTTAGACAGTTCGCTTATCATAACAAACAAAAGTGAAAAAGATGAGAAAAAATATCGCTTATACGAATTGTGTTCTTCCAAAGAATTGATAGTAGAAGGACGAAAAATGAATCATTGTGTGGCTTCGTATGCACGTTCATGCTGTGTAAAAGTAACAAGTATCTTTTCATTGCGATGCATCAGTTTTTTAAAAGGACAAGAAATATTAGCGACAATCGAATTAGACATAAGATCGCAAACCATCGTGCAAGCAAAAGCACGATTTAACAAGCCAATTACAGCAATTGCTAAAAAAATTATGAACGATTGGGCAATGCAACACGATTTAAAAATCGGGAAATGGCTTTAAAAATTAGGTTATGGCAAAATTAAAATTACGAGGCAAAGACCTCATAGAAATAGGATATCCACAAAAAGGAAAAGTAATCAGTATTGCGATAGACGTAATGCTACGGAATTTTAAGCGAGAACGAAAAGACAAAGTGTTACAACGCTTAAAAACCATACTTAAAAATCCTGAAAAATATCTAGGAGACGGAATGGTTGGCAGAATTGCCGAAGAACTCACAACTCCTGTAAAAGTAGAAGCAAAACAATTAGAAACGAAACGTGCGCCATTTACCATATTTGGCGAAAACGGAATACAAGAAGAAGCAAAACATCAATTGTATACCGCGTTAAAATTACCAATAGCAAAAGCAGGTGCATTAATGCCCGACGGACATTCAGGTTACGGCTTGCCAATTGGTGGTGTATTAGCCGCAAAAGATGCCGTAATTCCGTATGGAGTTGGCGTTGATATTGGTTGCCGAATGTGTTTGTCAATCTATGATATTCCAGCTTCATATCTGGAAGGTCACAAAGACAAATACGTGAATATGCTGCAAGAACATACCAAATTTGGAGGTTACGAAACACACAAGCGTATCAATGACCATGAAATATTTGATCGCTCGGAATTCAGAGATATTCCAACGGTAAAAAAACTGTTCAAAAAGGCGTATTCACAGCTCGGTTCATCAGGTGGTGGAAATCACTTTGTAGAATTTGGAATCGTAGACATTTCTGATGTAAACAACGAATTCAACGTTCCTATCGGGAAATATTTGGGAATTCTGTCACATAGCGGATCGCGTGGTATGGGCGCAAACATTGCAAAACATTACACAAAGTTAGCAATACAACAAACGCCATTACCAGGAGAAGCGAAAAACCTAGCGTGGCTCGATCTCAATACACACGACGGACAAGAATACTGGTTGGCAATGAATTTAGCAGGCGATTACGCTTCGGCGTGTCATCATGATATTCACAAGCGTTTAGGAAAAGCGTTAGGTTCAAGACCGTTAGCGATGGTAGAAAATCATCACAATTTCGCTTGGAAAGAAATCGTCAACGGAGAAGAATTGGTTGTGCACAGAAAAGGAGCAACACCAGCGCAAAAAGGAGTGTTGGGAATCATTCCAGGTTCCATGACAGCGCCAGGATTCATCGTTCGTGGAACAGGAAACAAGCATTCGTTGCAATCGGCTTCACATGGTGCAGGACGTCAATTATCAAGACGAAAAGCAAAGCAAACCATCACGCAAAGTGATATAAAAAAGCAATTAAAGGAGCATGGAGTTACCTTAATTGGTGGCGGAATTGACGAAGCGCCAATGGCATACAAAAACATTCATCAAGTGATGAGCAATCAAACGGAATTGGTTGAAGTTGTTGGAAGTTTTACGCCAAAAATTGTGCGTATGGATCGCTAAGATCAATTTGTCATTCCTGCGAAGGCAGGAATCTAAACAAAAGAAACAGCATTCTATATTGAATTAGAGCATTTCCTCCGAGAAAAACGGAGCTCAGACAAAAGTTTATACTGAGCGTAGTCGAAGTACTCCATCCTTAATGCAAAACAAAGAAACACTGATTTATCATTCCAGCGAAAGCGGGAATCTAGAGTTGCGTCTTCTCAAAAATACTAGGGAAACTAAGGTTCTCAAGGTTTCTCTAGTATTAAAAATGAAGATGTAGTAATAATTAATTAAACAAAAAGTAAAGTCGTCAGATTGAGTGATTTTTCAGCGCGAAGCAAAGAAAAAATTGTATTTCGACTTTGCTCAATAGAACTATCGAAATTAGACTGTCTTGTAATGTCAAGCTGTTCTCGATACATTCTGAAACAAGTTCAGAACACTCGAACTGACGTAAAAAAAAATAAAATTTGAAACGTCTTTGCGAGAATTTTTGAAAAAATTCGTGGCAATCTGCTAAAATAAAAAACAGATTACTTCGTCGTTTTCTCCTCGTAATGACAAAAAAACAAAAACAAAAATGGCAACATATACAAACGATGTATTATTCATTCAAGCATTAGACAGCTATTCGTATGACTTAGAACAATGTATAGAAAAGTTACAATATGTTCTTGGAGGAAACGATCATGCTGGAGCTAATAATTTAATGGGAAGAATTTATCATGAACGATTACACGATTATGCAAGTGCTCGCGAATACTACCATCAAGCATTACGCATAGATCACGAATATGTAGAAACCTATTACTACTATTCGTTATTGCTTATCGATGTTTGCGATTATAAAGAAGCATTGCATGTTTTAGAAGTTGGGTTTTCACTAGCACAAACAGACAAAGCACGATTATACTATATAAAAGCAATTCTTTTAGAAAAGCAAGAGCAATTCAAAGAAGCAAAAACATGCTTGAAAAAGTCAAAACATTTGGCTTTAAACAACGATCATAGACATTTTGTTGACAATCAATTAAAACGTGTCAATGAAAAGATGAAAGTTGGAAAGAAGTCAAAAAAGAAAAAATCAAAAGGTAAAAACAAGACAAAAACTAACGTGAAATTTAATTCCATGTTAGATTAATATCAAATGAGTTTGGTGTAATTCCAACTGTCATTCCTGCGAAGGCAGGAATCCATAGTATTTCAAAGTGGATTCCGCAATAAATGCGGAATGACATAAAGTAGGATATCAAATTTACATCAACTAAAAAATATAGAAATTATGGACAATCAATTTTGGGTGCAAATTTCCTCAGGTTCAGGACCAGAAGAATGCTGCCTCGCCGTAAAATACTTAACAGAAAAGCTAACGCGATTGCCAAACTTTACATTCAATGTCATTGAATTGGTTGCTACAAAATACCAAAACTACAAATCAGTTTGGTTGCGAGTAACAGGTGATGCCACTGATTTTAAAAACTATTGGCAAGGAAGCATACAATTTATTTTCAGAAGTCCGTATCGCGCACATCACCAGCGTAAAAACTGGTTTGTTGATGTGAAAGTATACGCAATGCCAACACAAATTTCGTGGTCTCCAAAAGAGGTTCAAGTCAAAACGGCACGAAGTTCAGGAGCTGGTGGACAACATGTAAATAAAGTAGAAACTGCTGTAAGTATGACACATATTCCAACAGGAATTACAGTACAAGCAAGCGAAGAACGCTCGCAATTTTTAAACAAAAAACTAGCATTTGCACGATTAAACATCGCGATAAGCGCACAGAATCAAAAACAGCAAAACGCGGTGCAAAAACAAAAGTGGATGCAACACAAACAGTTGCAACTTGGAAATCCGGTGCAAGTTTTTAAAAAATAGAACAATTATGGGAGCGCCACATAACAAAAAAAGATATGGTGAAGTATGGAAACAAGACCGTATTTCACTGTCCTTACTAGAATTACAGTTTCTAAGAGAATTTGTGATTTTATCAGGCGGTTGGGCTTGGCATTTTTTATCGCCAACAGGGCATACAGAATACAAACATGCGCACGATCATAAAGATATTGATGTCTTTGTAGATCCAAAAAATGTAGCAGAAGTAATGTATGTATTACACCAACGAAATTTTAAAAAAGTATGGACACGATACGATCATTTACAAAGCGAAGAAAATTTTAGACGCTACGAAAAAACAGTAGAAACAGATGCAGGAAAATCGATCCGAATTACGATAGATTTCTTTGTAAAACAAGCTGTTCCATCACGATTTGTAAAAGATTGGAACTTAGTCGATCCGACATTCTTATTGAGTTTATACAACAACATTCACTCAAGTGATAAATGTTGGGCAGTACAAGCTTCGATAGGTTTATTGGCTAAAAATATTGATCCGCTAGATCGTGAGGAATTGGTAGCCATTCCAAAAGAATAAACGAGATTGTCTAAAAAGTAATGATTTCGTCAAACCGAACTTGATTCGGTTTCTCAGAACCGTTAAAAATCAGCTTAATGAGATTCTGGATCAAGTCCAGAATGACGGTTTTCAACGCTTTTTAGACAGCCTTTTTATAAGAAATTTAGCAACACATAAAGACATGAAAACACATAGTATAAATTTAGATTTACCACCAAGCGAACGTTGGTCATTTCTATCAAAATATAAAAAAGAAGTCAACGAATTAATTCAATGTTATTTGAATGATTTTACAGGATCAGAATTCATTTTTGAAGGCGTAGAACTGTATAAAGAACAATTTGTCAGCGAATCGTACATACAGGAAATACAAAGTATTGCCGCAATTTCTGATTTTTCAGTAAATGAAATATTAGTAGCGAATTTGTATTACGATGTATTAAAATTATATTTTGGTTGTACGGCGTTTGCAACGTGGAACGGAAACCAAATGTTACACGCACGAAACTTAGATTGGCATACAGATCAGAACATATTAAGCACACATTCCATGATTTTTGACTATCAAAAAGACGGAAAAACGGTTTTTAAAACAATCGGTTGGCCAGGATTTGTCGGCGCACTTTCGGGAATAAAACCGCAGAAGTTTGCAATTACTTTGAACGCTGTGTTAAGTGAAGATCAAGCAGCATTAGCTTTGCCAATTTCTTTCGTACTGCGCGATGTATTGGAAACCTGTGAATCGTTTGAAGAAGCAAAAATAAAACTGGAAAACACACCAATTATTTGTGATTGTTTATTGTTGCTTTCGGGAACAAAACCCAATGAAAAAGTAGTTATTGAACGCACGCCAAAAAGAACAGCAACACGTATGTCGGAAGAAGATTTTATTGTCGTAACAAACGATTATAAACAACTGCAAAATGGACAAGTAACAGGTAATATTTTGCAAGCTACTTCGTGTGGACGTTTTGATACCGCAACGAAATTATTACGAGAAAACGAAGTACAACAAGAGCAACAGTGTTTGGAAGTTTTACAGCATCAAAATGTGATGATGGGAATTACCGTGCAACAAATGGTTTTTACTGTAAATACAGGCGAAATTAAGTTGATTTGCACTTAAAATTGTTTGGAAAGTGACATTGTATTATTTGATACGTCTTTACGAGGAAAAACGACGAAGTAATCTTTGTGTTAACTAACAGATAGCTTCATTTCATTCGCTATGACGTTTCCAAAAAAGTCACTTTCCAAATAATACTATGTACTAACGTTGATTTGAAACGCAGTTGTCTTCTCCTTGGTGAATAAACGATTTACAAGTAACAGTAATTATTGTAGAGATTGTTGTTGTAATTCCACCTTTTACTTCACTAGCGTTTAATGTTGAAATTGAACGCTTTTTTAATTGCATTTTCTTTAGATTTTTTTTCATCTGTATATAATTTAGAATTCTTGGTTTCTTAAAAATACTTAAAGAAATTTGAAAATGCGTGTAATTTAAAAGCGTGCTTCTCTTGATTTATAAATTGTGGAGTACAAAAGTATAATCATAACAAAGCATATATTTTTTTAAAGTATTTCTCAATACAATTTTTCTTCATTTTATTACAAAAAACCATTCGAAGTGTCATTTTTCAGACAGTTTATATTTCTTAACGTTGAGTTGAAATTCAGGGATCTTCTATGTTATAGATGAAAATCTTGCATAAAAAAAGCGAACTAAAGTTCGCTTTAAATTTTTATTTAGGACATGGTCCTTCATTGAGTGATATCCAACACCAACTTCCTGTACAACGGCATGTGCCATTACCTGAATCATTGCAATTAAAATAAGTTGCTCCTCCTTTTACGGTCTCTGACTGTAAGTTAGAAACAGATTTTTTGTTTAATGATAAATTTCTAAGATTCTTTTTTTTCATGGTTTCATATTTTGGTTTGAATACCTAAGTTAGTTAAAATATGTGTTAAATAAAAAATTACTGCTCAAAAGTTATATTGAACAAAATAATTTACTCCTGCCATTCCGCAATAAAAAGATTGGTATCTCTTCCGCCGCCATTATTTCTGTTAGATGAAAACGCTAACTTTTTTCCATCGTTTGAAAATACAGGGAAAGCATCAAATGTTTCTCCATGCGTAATGCGTTCTAAACCTGTTCCATCCAAATTAATCATGTATAGATTGAAAGGAAATCCACGTTCGCTCTCATGATTGGATGAGAAAATAATTTTTTCTCCAGAAGGATGAAAAAACGGACTCCAATTGGCATTTCCTAAGTCGGTTAATTGACGCAAATCGCTTCCGTCAGCATTACAGATGTACAATTCCATTTCCGTAGGTTGTACCAAACCTTCTGCCAACAAATCTTTATATTCTTTAATTTCTTCTTTAGTTCTTGGACGTGATGAACGGAAAATAATTTTTGTGCCATCTGGAGAAAAGAAAGCGCCTCCATCATACCCTAATTCAAACGTAATTTGTTTCACGTCAGTCCCATCAATATTCATCGTGTACAATTCTAAATCGCCACTACGCGTTGAGGTAAATACAATTTTGTCACCTTTTGGTGAAACGGTTGGTTCCGCATCGTAGCCAACTTCATTGGTAAGTTGTTTTACAATATTTCCTTCCAAATCGGCCACAAAAATGTCAAACGAGTCATATACAGGCCAAATATACTTTCCGTTTTTACGCAACGGCACTTCTGGGCATTCGTCATCTACCAAATGAGTAGATGAATAAATAATATGCTTGTTATCTGGTAAAAAGTACGAACACGTAGTTCTTCCTTTTCCTGTGCTCACCATTGGCGGCATGTTGTCTTTGAATGTTTCATCCACATTCATCAAAAACATCTGATCGCAGGAAACATTCCATTTTGTATTATTTGATTGAAAGATGAGTTGTGTATCATCAAAACTCCAATAGGCTTCTGCATTATCGCCACCAAAAGTGACTTGGCGAATATTTTTAAAATACTTTTCTTCTGGATAAATTAATGGATTATTGGAAGTCGTTTTTACAGTTTCTTTCGATTCAGATTTCGTTGTATTAGTTTTTTCTTTTGAAGTTTCTTTACATGAAAAAAAGGTAAGGCATACGATTAAAACAAAAATACGTGTCATGGAGTGCTTATATTTTGATAATTTAGCACAAAAATAACTTCTTATGTGCAACAAACCAGTATTTGTAATTCTTTTTTTAGCATTTATATGTGCTTGTAAAACAGAACGTATCGTAGAAAACCGCATTAAACAAGATATTAAAGTCTTGGCAGACGATAAATTAGAAGGAAGAGCTACAGGTACGCAAGGTGAACTGTTAGCGGCTTCACACATTGCCAATCGGTTTAAAGATTTAGGAATTCTGCCGAAAGGCACCAACGAATATATTCAGGCATTTACATTTACGCCAAAAACAGATCCACATGCAGAAGTTGAGTACGGAGAGGCAAACGGGAAAAAATCACTCACAGGAAGAAACGTCATAGGATTTATTGATAATAAAGCAGAAAATACCATTGTAATTGGCGCACACTACGATCATTTAGGAATGGGGCAAGAAGGTTCGCTGCACAGAGGCGAACCAATGATTCACAATGGTGCGGACGATAATGCCAGTGGTGTCGCAGTAATGTTGTATTTGGCAGATAAACTAAAGGAAGGAAATACCGAAAACAACTATTTATTCATTGCTTTTTCGGGAGAAGAATTAGGTTTGCTTGGTTCTAATTATTTTGTGAAAAACCCAACAATTGATATTACGAAAGTGAATTATATGATTAATATGGATATGGTTGGACGTTTAAAGAAAAACAAAACTTTAGCCATTTACGGAACAGGAACGTCGCCAATTTGGGATGAAACGATTAAGAAAGCAAATAGCAAACATACATTTGATTTTAAATTGAACGTTTCTGGTGTTGGTCCGTCAGATCATACCTCTTTTTACTTACAAGATATTCCTGTGTTGCACTTTTTTACAGGACAACATGTAGATTACCACAAGCCTTCCGACGATTTTGAAAAGTTGAATTACGAAGGAATGCTTCAAATTGGAAACTACATTCATCGTATTATTTCTGAAGTAAATTCGCAAGAAAAATTAACCTTTACCAAAACAGTTAATGAATCAGATGATACACCACGATTTAAAGTGACATTAGGCGTTGTGCCCGATTATTTATTTGATGGAAAAGGCATGCGTATTGATGGCATTAGTGAAAATCGTCCTGCACAAAAAGCAGGTTTGCAAAAAGGTGATATTGTAGTTCAATTGGGTGAACACGAAGTAACAGATATGAAAAGTTACATGCGCGCTTTATCAAAATTTGAAAACGGCAATACAACTACTGTAAAAGTAGATCGTAAAGGAGAAATTATAGAAGCAGAAATTACGTTTTTTGAAAAGAAGAAAAAGAAAAAATAATGAGTAACTACATGAAAAAACACATTTTAATTATAGGCATATTTGTTTTTTGTACAACAATATGTCTTTCACAAACGCCACTTTCAAAAAAGAAAAAACTTTCGCAAGAAGAACTTAAAACATGGGTTCATAAAGACTATAAACAAGATACAATTGCAGGTACAAGTCTTGAAAAAGCGTACAAAGAATTACTTCCTAACAAAAAAGGAAAAGAAATTATTGTTGCTGTATTAGATACAAAGCTTGATATTTTTCATGAAGATTTAAAAGATCAAATTTGGGTCAATACAGATGAAATTCCAAACAATGGAATTGATGATGATAACAATGGTTACATAGATGATGTAAATGGTTGGGATTTTTTATCAAATAACAAAGAAGAATTTGTAGCATATGAAAATGTAGAAATAGTTAGAGTTGTTCGTAAATATGATTCCCTTTTTAAAGATAAAAAATTAGAAGACGTTTCTAAAAATCAAAAGCTAGCTTTTCAAATATATACTAAAGCTAAAAATAAACTTGAATCATCTTTGGATAGATATAAAGTAAGACTAAATAATGCATATACTGATTATGAAACATTTGTAAAAGCTACAAAGCTTATAGAAAAAGTGTTGAAAAAAGAAAAATTTACAGTATTAGATCTGTATAATTTACAAAAAACGGAACAAAAAGATACGCTTGTAATTCAATATGTCAGTTTCATGAAAAAGAAATTGAGATCTTCCACCACGTTAGAAAGTATAAAAGAAGATATAGAATATTATGAGAATGGACTTTATAAGATGTATAACATAGATTATGACGAACGTAAAGTTGTAGGAGATGATGTGAAAAATATTAATGACAGGTTTTATGGATCTCATAAAGTATATGGTCGTGTTCCTTTTGAGCATTCTATTCCAGTATCTGGTATTTTAGGAGCTAGGAGAGATAATGGTATTGGAATTCAGGGAATTTCTAATAATATCAAAATTATGCCAGTTGTTATGGTAGCTTCGGGTGATGAGCACGATAAAGATGTTGCTGTGGCAATCCGTTATGCGGTAGATAATGGCGCAAGTGTAATAAATATGAGTTGGGGAAAAAACTTTTCAACAGAAGAAACTTGGGTACATGATGCTATAAAGTATGCAGAAGCGCATGACGTTTTATTGGTAACATCAGCAGGAAACTCAAGGAGAAATATAGATGAGCAAAAATATTACTTGAATGATTATCTAAATGAAAAAGAAATCGCAAACAACTTCATGGTTATTGGAGCTAATAATTATAATGCAACAGAAAAATTGGCTGCTTCTTTTTCTAATTACGGGAAAGAGCATGTAGATTTATTTGCACCAGGAGTTAAAATATACACTACAGACACTAATAATAAATATAAATTTACTAGGGGAACTTCATTTGCGTCACCTATAGTTTCGGGAATTGCGGCATTGATACGTTCTCACTATCCTAATTTAACAGCAAGTGAAGTAAAAATGATTTTGATGGAATCAGGAACTTCTTTTGATCTTAACGTGCGTATTTTTGATGAGAATCGTAAAAAAATGTATGTTCCATTTTCAGAGCTTTCCAAATCGGGTAAAGTTGTTAATGCATATAATGCCTTAGTATTAGCTGCAAAAGTTTCAAAAAAGAAAAAATAATCAGTCTTGAATCTCAATAGTTCGTTTGGCTTCATTGCCCAAAGCATCAACAACCGTAATTTTATGAATGCCTGTTTCTGGCTTGATTTCCATTTCGTGCAAGGTTTCGGTTGTGCCTAAAAATGTTTCATCTAAATACCAAAAAACTTTTGTGTCTGGAATAGAATGCGCCAAGCGTAAAACCATACCGTTTTTAGTGCCGTCAAAATCTTTTGGAAGAAAAATTTTGGTGGCTTCGTCCGGATAAATAAAATCCATGCTTTTTTGAAGTTCAGCAGTACAATCTTTTCGAAATGATGGCAAGGTTGTATACAACGGATTTTTATTTTGATAGTAATATTCCATTAATGGCGGCAACACAAACCAACTTTTATGCACCATTTGGCTCAAAGGCTGACAAGACGAATTGACTTGGTAACGTTCTTCCAAATCTAAATGCACCAAAACATGATACGGACACGGTTTTGTTTTTAATCCGCTTACAGGAATAAATTGTTGTTGCTTTTCTTCACACAATTCCGAAGCTCTGTAGCCACTTTTTGCGCAAATGTCCACTTCTTGGAGTTCATCATACGGAACGTCAAACCATTCACTTTTTGGCAATATATCAAACACATCAAACAAAATTGGTGCTGCTGCAACAGTTCCGACCAATCCTGGGCGACCTTCGCCATCGGCATTTCCAACCCAAACACCAACAACATAATCTTTGGTGGTACCAATTGCCCACGCATCACGAAAACCAAAACTGGTTCCTGTTTTCCAAGCAATCTGTTTGCTAGAATCAAAAAACTCCCAATTTTCTTCACCTTCTGGACGATTTACCTCTTTCAAAGATTCATAGGTTAAATACATCGAACCTGCATCAAAGATTGTTTTTTCCGCAGTAAGCGAACCAAAATCAACAGTTTCATCCAATAAAAAAGAAGGTTCGCAAAATTCATTGGTAAAATACTGACCTGAATTTTCACCAAAATGATTCAAGGTTGATGAAAAAGCAGCGTAGGTTTTGCATAAATCCCATAAGTTACTTTCTGCGCCACCAAGTATTAACGAAAGTCCATAATGATCGGCACTTTGCGATATATTTTTTAAGTGTAATTTTTGTAGATAATAATGAAATTTATCCAATCCGAATTGTTGCAACATGCGCACCGCAGGAACATTCAGCGAACGCGATAAAGCTCGTTTAGCTGTCACAGCGCCATCATACGATCCATTAAAGTTTTTTGGATTGTAATTGCCAATTGTAGTTGGTACATCAACGACTAATGTGTTTGGAAGTAAATCGCCTGCGTCCAAAATTGCGGTATACAAAAACGGTTTCATAATACTTCCTGTACTTCTTGGTTTGTGAATGATATTTACGTCTTTTTGATGTGCTTTATCCGTTGGTGTGTTTCCAATGTATGCAAGGACTTTTCGTGTTTTTACATCTAAAACAAGTACCGCAGCATTGTACACTTGATTCTGTTGTAACTCTTTGTAATGTTTGGCAACAATTGCATTTGTTTCTTGTTGTAAAAAGGTT
>NZ_JBGCDL010000038.1:0-3003 GCF_045105435.1 Kordia sp.
TTAAAAAATCTCGATTTATCGTTAGCATAAGTCGAGATTTTCTATCTTTACGTAAATATTTGCAATTATTAAACTACAATTGGCTCCATGAGTCTTTTTAAGAAAATTTTCGGCTCCAAATCTAAATCTCAACAGGAAGCACACCTTTCTGATGAGCGAGGAAAGTATATGCCGCAAGTAGAATTCCCTATTGACGAACGTTTTACAATCAATTTTCGTAAAAATGGAGGGAAGTTTCTATACTGCGATTCGTTTACTGATGTGTATGATAGTTTGGAAAATATTCTTCTGGAAAATAATTGGGAAGGAAAGGATGTGTTGTGTTTTGATGAGAAACTTCAAGAACAATTTGATAATTTTGATATAAAATTTTCACGCATCAACATGAATGCAAGCTTTTATTTGGCTTCTTGCGAATATTTAATTGCTGATAATGGTTCTATTTTAGTATGTTCTAATCAAATAAAAGAAAAAAAGCTAAACGATTTACCAGACAATTTTGTCATTCTTGCACACACAAGTCAACTTGTAACTACTATAGGCGAAGGTTTGCGCGGTATTAAAAACAAATACAAATCTAATATTCCAAGTAACATAACGACAATCAAGCATTTTCAAGTACAAGAAGAAAAGGACTTTTTATCTTATGGAAGTAGCTCAAAAAACTTATATTTGCTGCTCTTAGAAGACCTCTAGAATGAAAGAACTTTTAACCCGATCTTTAACTGGATTAATTTTTGTATCACTACTTATTTCTTCAGTATACTACTCACAATCAGCTATTTTTGCTGTATTTACCATTTTTGGGTTATTGTGTATGTTTGAATTTAGCAAACTCATCAACCTAAAAGGCGTTGTACAATACATTATCTTTTTAGTGATTATTGGCGTTTTCGTTTTCTGGAAACAGCTACAACCCGACATAAAAATTGAAGAAGCCACCTTAATTTTATTGGTGTTTTCCATGTTTGTCTCTTTATTTTTAATTCGAGATCTATTCAGTAAAAAAATAATTCCACAATACGAATTCAAAAAATACCTGCTCGTTGCATTTTATATAAGTAGTAGTTTTGCTTTTTTATTGTTGATCCCAAACGCAACCGAAACTTACAAACCGTATATTATTTTAGGAAGTTTTATCTTAGTTTGGGTAAATGATTCTTTTGCGTACATTACAGGGAAAAACTTTGGTAGACAGAAGTTGTTTGCTCGAATTTCACCAAAGAAAACGGTAGAAGGCTTTTTAGGCGGATTGCTTTTTTCTTGCATTGCTAGTTATTTTATACATAAATTTACAGGAACCTTAAGTTTTAGTAGCTGGCTTATTTTAGCAATTATAATCAGTTCTATCGGAACTATTGGCGATTTAATTGAATCGAAGTTTAAAAGACAAGCAAACGTAAAAGACAGCGGGACATTAATGCCTGGACACGGCGGAATTTTTGACCGATTGGATAGCATGATATTTTCGGCTCCATTTATTTATTTGTTTTTAAAGATATTACATTATGTTTCATAGAGAAGGCTACAAAATCATCATAGTAACATTTATTATTGTGGCTGCTGTCGTAATTACAGCAGATAAAATTGATGTTGCTTGGATAAAGTATCTATTGCAAGGAATTGCAGTTGTATTTTTAGTATTGATTCTACAATTTTTTAGAAATCCAAAACGCGATACACAAAAGAATGACAGACACGTTATTGCGCCTGTTGATGGAAAAGTGGTTGTTATTGAAGAGGTTTTTGAAAAAGAATACTTCAACGAAAAACGCTTGCAAGTTTCTATATTTATGTCGCCAATAAATGTACACGTAACGCGTTATGCCATTGGTGGAACTATAAAGTACAGCAAATATCATCCTGGGAAATATTTAGTTGCTTGGCATCCGAAATCTTCCGAAGAAAATGAACGCACAACCATTGTAGTTGAAAACGAAACCTACGGAACTATTTTATACCGACAAATTGCAGGTGCGTTGGCAAGACGAATTATTAACTATGCGGAAGAAGGCGAACAAGCTGTGCAAGGTGAAGATGCTGGATTTATAAAATTTGGATCGCGTGTCGATTTGTTTTTACCTTTAGATACGAATCTTAACGTACAACTAAATCAAACCGTAAAAGGCGGCGTCGATATAATTGCTATGAAATAATGAGCACTTCTGACTTAGACATAGAATTTTTTGAAGCCGTAGAACGCGTCAATAATAGCACGGAATCATTTCCTGCTGATTTCTTGTTGCGTTTATATGCGTATTACAAACGCGCTACCAATAACGACGAAAAACCAAGTAGTCGTCGCCCAATTATCAATGCGTTTAAAATGAACGCATTACTACAAATACAAAACATTTCTCCCGAAGGCGCCAAAGAAGCATATATTGCATTGGTGAATTCTTATTTTGAGAATATTTAGATTCTTTTTTAGACTCGCCATGCTTTTAGATCGCTATCGCTCTTAGATTTTTAGATGCGCCTTCGCCTGTTAGAATCGTTCCCGTGTAGGCAGGAATCTATTAGATTTGCTTTGCTTATTAGTATTTTAGCAATCTTTGAAAACTAGCATTATTATAGCACATCTCGATACAAATTTCTTAACAGAAATTCACTCAATGTGACGTGTGCGACTTTAAATCTCGATTCAATTCCTCAGACGTCATTTCGAGTGAAATCTTGCAAAGATTTTGTATCGAGATCTGCTTGGATAAACATAGCGTTTCAAAGTACTTCTCGATACAAATTTGTTCCACAAATTCACTCGAAGTGACGTTTGGAATTAACGATTAAGGATTGTTGATTTTAGATTTTAGATTGTTGATCTATTCCGTTTCCAAGAACAATCAACAAATTAACGAAGCGACTCCAAACTCGCTTTCAATGTCGCAATCTTAGCTTCTGAATCAGAAACTATTTTTCGTTGCTTATCAACGACAACATCTTTTGCATTGTTTACAAATTTTTCATTGTTTAGCATACCTTGCGCACGTTTTAACGAACCTT
>NZ_JBGCDL010000039.1:0-2967 GCF_045105435.1 Kordia sp.
TTTTTACTTAGATTCATTGTATTTAAAAAGCGAAGAACTTTAATAGATTCTATTCTGGTTTTATCATTCCAGCAATTGTTCCTCTACAAACCAGTTCGTTTTTATAATTGAACAACTGTACTTTGCATTTTAGTTTGTTGAATCTAAAATACATTTTTTCTGAAACAACAATCACTTTTTCGCAAGGTAATACTGGTAGAAAATAATCAATTTCGTTAGAAGTTAACGCAATCTGTGGTTGATGTTCTATAGAGATTTCATCCATCAATAAGTAAATACCCAAACAAACCACACCAATTTGTGCCATTGTTTCTGTTAAAATAACTCCTGGTGTTATGGGGTTTTCTTTAAAATGACCTTTATAAAAGAAAGCATCTTTTTGAAAAGTATAATTTCCTTTTACACCGTTTTCTGAAATTTCTGTAAGTTCATCAACAAATAAAAATGGTTTTGAATAAGGTAAAAGGTCAATGATTTCTGATGAGTTCATTCCTCTAATCTACAAAAAAACGCTCAACAACTCCTTGAATTTTTAAGATATAAATTCCTTTTGATAAAGTTTTTACATTTAATATAGCCTCATTTTTGGTGAATTTAGCTGTACTAATTTGTTTTCCAGTGATATCAAAAACTTCCACTAAACCAATATTATTTTTTTCTGATTTTATCTGAATAAAACCTTGTGAACTTGGGTTTGGATAAAATGATATTCCTTTTGCTAAAAATGTATTTTCAATTGTACTTAATGATGGGCAAGTTGCTTCTCCAAAAATTTGGATTTCTTCGTAACTATTCCAGCCACTTCCTTCTGAATTTCCATAACCTAAAATTCTTATATATTGTGTTTTTGTGTTTGCTGGTAGCACAAACTCCTCAAAACCAACAGTATTTCCTGAATTCGTTAATACATTTGTAACATCAGAAAAATTAGTTCCATTGTCTGAAATGGCTATTTTAAAAGAAGAGGTTCTTTGATCTCCTTTATGAAAATAGATTTTTACGCTGGTAATAGTTCTTTTACATTGGGCATTATATGTTAAATAAGCAGAACCATCATCTGAATTGGCAGACCATCTTGAAGAAGTATTACTATCAATGGTATTTTCAGGAATATTTGGATCTTGTGTGCCAACTCCTGTAACTGTTAAATCCGTAATTGAAACTGCATCAATTGGGTTAAATTCTGCTACAGACTGTATTACATCTATGGTAGCAGATAAATTGGAATTGTCATCAGAAACTGTAATAGTTCCTGTTCTCTCAGCACCAGAATTATTTTGTAAAACTACAACTTCAATTGTTGCCTTATTACTTCCCTGTGTTGGGTTTACAGATAACCAAGTAACATCATCTGAAATGGTCCAATTCACATTTGAATCAATTTCAAAAGTTGAACTTCCTGCATCAATATTAAAGTTAATTTCTTCTACAGAAGTTGATAAATTAGGTACAGAAGAAAGAAAACCAACGTTTACACCAACATCATTTATCTTGTATGGTAAATTTACGCCATTTGAATTAAACTCTTCTGCTCCAGCATCAGCAATTCCTGTTCTGTTTCCACCAAGAATATCGTTATTTAAAAAGGAATAACTACCTACTGAAGCATCAATTGCTGCACTTGAAGTGCTTAATCTATAGAAATCAGTTCCTGCTTCTAATAAATCCGATGAAATTGTTTGATTATTATTTGTTCCATTTGTCAAATCCCAACTTCCATTTTTATTGATGTTTCCTTCAAACTTTGACGTTCCTGTTGGATTTGTTTGAATATCAAACGCATTAATATCAGAATCTAAAACAATATTATTGGCAACAATTAAATTTTCAGGTGCTAATGTTCCTCCACTTAAACTTGTACCGATTCTAATTCCTAAATCACAATCGACCATTGTATTGTTTATAATTTGTGTATTTTTAACTTGGTAATAACCATTTAAAGCAGAGTTTACTTGACCATTCATAACATTTAAAGCACCTGTAGTATTTGAACCTGAACCATTTGGTTTTCTATATCTAAGACCTTCAAAATAATTATTGTACACTTTATGACCTTCACCAATAACTCTTACGCCTCCAGAAAAAGTATTATTATTTCCGAAGAAATAGTTTCCAAAAACTTCTGTGTTATTGCCATGTCTTAGGGTTAATGTGCCTTGATAATCTCTAAAAGTATTGTTATAATATTTATTACCTCCACTTTTATTAGAAATGATTTCTACTTCGCCTGCCCAATTGTAAAAGAAGTTGTTATGCACTTCAGAAAACGAATCAGAGAGTGATGTTGTGCTTGTACCAATTCTTATGGCATCTTGATCATTTAATCCGTTTACATCGTTATTTACAGGAACTCTATCTGCAAAATAGTTATGGTGAATCTTTGTACGATCAATTATATTGTTACTTCTGTTGTGGTTTACAATACTACCAACTCCGTTTTTACCAACAAAAGAACTATGGCTTATTTCATTAGAAGAACCATACACTAAAATCCATTTAAAAACAGCTGTGTTTTGAGCAGTTGTGCCATTATAACTGTCTATTTTTATATTAGTAACTGTACAATTATTACAGTCATTTCCACTTGCTCTAAAAGTAATTAGCGATTCAATTCTATCATCTGAAACCTCTAAATTAGATGCATTCTGAAATACAAATCCTTCAAAAATAATATAACTTCCTCCTAATTGAATATTTGATTTTCCTTCAATAAAAACCTGATTTGGAGTTGCTGCTTTTATGGTTATTGGGTTGGAAGCTGTTCCATTTTTATCAATTTCTAATTGTAAATTATTCCAAATACCATTAGTCAAAATAATTGTAGTTCCTGCACTTGAGGATCCAATGGCTGTATTTAATTCAGACTGATTGGAAACTGTAGTTTGCCCATTTGTAGTTAATAATGAGAACAGAAATACTACCAAAAAAAGAAAAGAATTATTCATATTTAGAAATTTAAAACTGGTT
>NZ_JBGCDL010000040.1:0-8679 GCF_045105435.1 Kordia sp.
ATTTGGGGTCTTAGGGTAATAAGGGAAATAATTTATAACCAATAAATTACTTTAACCATGAAAAAAAGTTAAGTCCAAATATAACACCTCTAATCTATAAAACCCTATATATTAGACAATAACTTACATTCCTTCGATGAATGCATGCTTTTGATAGATGAATGCATGTATTACTGTCAAACTAATGCTATTTACAGCTGTTTTACACTGCGTAAACACTGACAAACAACAGCGATTTGTTACAATAATGACAGTATTTCATTTTTTGTAGTATGCATAACGTTTTGAAACGAAAAGCAGTTTTATCAGTATCTTTGTAAAAGTGTTAGAAAAAGAAGATATCATGGAACAAAAAAATATACAAATAGCAACTATTGGCGGCGGTTGTTTTTGGTGTACAGAAGCCGTTTTTCAGGAAGTAAAAGGTATAGAAACTATCGTTTCGGGATATACAGGCGGAACTGCTCCTGGCGTGCCAACCTATAGAGAAATTTGTTCTGGACTTACAGGACATGCCGAAGTTATTCAGCTCACATTTGATGCAGCTGTGGTTTCTTTTTCAGAAATTTTAATCATGTTTATGGCAACACACGATCCTACAGCTTTAAATCGTCAAGGAGCCGATGTGGGAACACAGTATCGTTCTGTTATTTTTTATCATGATGAAATACAAAAGCAAACAGCCGAAGCTGTAGTTAAGGAGCTTTCTGAATATTATGATGCTCCAATTGTAACCGAGATAACTCCAGCCGAAACTTTTCATAAAGCTGAAGCCGAACATCAAAACTATTACAGACAAAACACACAACAAGGATATTGCAGTTATGTTATTACGCCAAAGCTAACAAAGCTTCGTAAACTGTTTGCCGATAAGTTGAAGTAATATTTTTAATATCTAAAAAAGAGTACTAAATGAATAGTACTCTTTTTAACCACCTGTAATTTAAACTCTAGTCACTAAGGTTCTAGATCTTTAAAACTATTTATGCAATACATAGTTATTAACCTTTGCATATTCTTCAATTGAATTGAGTCCTATGGCTTTTCGTCTTTCATTTACCTTTTCAAAATTGGTAATTGGATGTATGTATGTGAATCCTGATTTTTTGTCTTTTTTCACTTGGGTTCCGTAATATTGTTTTTCACCTTTGCGCATTAAAATCCGATCTTTTAGAAAGGCTAAATACCAGCCATCTGATTCTTCTTTTTCAACAGATTCAGCTAAATAGGGTAAGTATTTTTCTTGTATATCAATTTCTGCATGTTGTACGACAAGCCATAAAGTTTGATTTGCCATTTCGCCTACTTTCTTATTACTAAGCCAACCGTAGTTGTCAATAATGCGCAATACTTTTTTTTCATTGGTGCTATCTTGCGTATGAATAAGATCCCATATATATGTTAACTCGTCTGAATCGTCTCCGAATTTAGCTTCAGCATCTGGAAGTAGTTGTCGTAGTGTTTGATCTTCAATACGAATAATTTCTAATTGTGCTTTAAGCAGTTTATAATCTATAGGTTTCGTTTGTGTGTTCGTTTGACTTTGCATGGTTATAAAACTGATAAAAATTGTTGTTATAAAAAGTATTTTTTTCATGATACAATACGTTATTTATGCGAAAACAGTATTCACACTTTCTACTTTATCTGCCCATTTTCCTGTATATGGATCGTATTGACATTTTGCTGGTTTGGAGTGTAGTTCTCCATCTGTTGTATAAGCTCTACAATCTGTACAGATGTATCTGTATTCACAGTCTCTACAGCCGTCAATATTATCTTTTGTAATATTCCAAGGTTTTTGGAATTCGGTATCGTCTGCAATTTTTGTCAATGAGATATTGTTTACATGTCCGTATGACTTTTTCATGGAAGGACAATTTTTGACATTTCCAGTTTCGTCAATAGAAATCTTTCTATTTAAACATCCGTTGTGTTTTATATTTTCTGTGAATCCTTTTACGTCTCTAATTCGCATTGAATTGATATCGACTAATCCGCAGCCATCACAACCACTTACTTTTTGTTTGGTATAACCCAAGCTTCCATGATAAACCTTTGATCTATTTTTTGCTTCAGGTTCTTCATCGAAAAGCTCCATTTCGTAAGTATGGTATGTAACTTGAGCAATTTCATATTTATCTAATAGCGCTTTTACTTCTGCTTCTTTTCCATCGTACTCAATTAAAAAATCAACTGATCTGAAATTTTTTCCAACGGTAAGCGCTAGTATTTCTTCTAGTTTAGAAACTGGCAATTTGCAATAGGCTCTAATTTGAATATGATAACAGGCTAAGACTTCTAATTCATTGAAAATCTTTTCGAAGTCGTGCATTTCATCACGAATGTCAATAATAGAATTGATAATTTTTGATGGATGGTCCCATTCCAACTCCATAGCTGGAAATCGATCTAAAGTATCAACAACAATTGCCAATTCGATATCTAGTAAATAATCTATAAATTCTTTAAAGAAAATGAGATCTTCTTCTCCGTCGAGCATCTCGGCAACTGTACCGATATTATTGTCTTTTAGTACTGATAATAATTCGTAGTATGAATTATCAACAAAGTATACTTTTTGTCTAGAAACATCGCATAGCATTGTTCTTGTGTGTCCTTTTACAGGAAAACAATCTGCGAATAGATAGAGATATTTATCTTTTATGGCGGTTAATTCTTTCATCTGATTATCTTTTAATTTCTGTTATATCTACAATTTTCGAAATTGGTTTATCAGATCCTGAATAGAAAATAATACTACTGTATTTTTCACTATAAGCGGTTCTATAAAAAGGATCTGAAGGCAGCAACTCATTATATATAAGGTAATTATAAAATAATGGTAAGTTTTCTAATTGCGGTTCGCTAATTGGTAATTTCTTTAGTTTTATCATGGTTACAAGATTTTAGCAATTTTTCGTTCTAAGTAATAATTACAAGGAGCAGACGTCATTCCAAATTGTCCAACAGGATTTACTTCTAAAAAGATGTAATTATTGTCTTCGTCGACCAAAATATCGATGGACCCTGTATTTAACTGCAGTTCGTTCATGATATCAATAAGTCCTTGTTTTACATGTTGCGGTAAATTATATGGCACTTTACGTTGCGGATTTTCTTGATCTGTATGTTTTCTAAAATCAACTACCGTATCTGCTCGTTTTTGCGAGAATATTGCCATTGCATAGAATTCTTCATTGAGATAAAAAACTCTGAGTTCGTATTTTTTCTTGATTTCTTCTTGCAGTAATGATGGAAAAAAGCGATCTGGTAATTCGTCTAAACTTTCTTCTGTAATACGTTCGGTGTATGAGTAATACCCATAATCTGGCGTAAAGTGATATACACCTTGACTGATGGCTTTGGTTACTACAAAACTTGCATCTGTATTTGCTAAAATTCTTCGAATTCCGTCTTTAGTGGTGACCACATAACTTTTAGGAATAGGCACATTGTATTTTTTAGCAATTTCTAAAACAATCAACTTGTTAACATCAGTACTCACATAATTTCCAATGGCAGTTACATCTTGTTGTAAAATGTAATGAAAATACTCTGTGAGTACCTTATACTCTGAATTGATGTGATTTTTGTGATAGTTTGGTGTATCAAATAAGATTCCTTTTTCGAGTTCATCAAAATTGATCGCTACATTTTTTAATGAAAAACCTCTTCTTCTATGCCAAATTGATGAAATATTGAATAAGTTGGTTTCCTCTCCATGTTTGGAAACGGTCAATTCTCTATCGTCAATATCGAGAAAATGCAGACGTGCTTTATCATCATCGGTATTGAGTCGAATGTATGGCTTGTTGTATGTAACAAGCCATTCAATTACATTGCTCGTACTTCCATCATCTTGACGGCTGAGTACTAATATTTTTTCATCGTTTTCCATTGTATATTAAAATTTTCCTGGATTGGCTGACTCATATTCAAGATCAACTTCTGTTTCTGCCATCGCTTTTAACGTATGGGTTTTAGAATAGGTGTCTTGTGAACTTCTAACTGGCTCTATAGTACCAGCTCTAACAGCTGCTAAATCCTTTTTAGACATTTCTTTGATTTTTGTGTTTGCTAATTTCATAATGACTGATTTTTGTGGTTTATAAAATGTGTTTGTAATATAAATTTGAATCAGTAATACTTAAAGGCAACAGCAAATGATCTGTTGTTAGGAATAAATAGTAAAGTGATGTAGAAGATTAGCGTTTCGCTTAAATTAGTGTGGTAAATATCGTTATATCACTTGTATGTTTTTGTATTAATTTCCTAAGGTGTTTCAGAAGAATATACTGTATTAACATTCCTTGTTACGTACTGATGATTCTTTAGTTTTTGAAAGATGTAGGTAATAAATTTTCATCACCTACACTTACAATATTTAGTAAATAGTTTGATAATTAGTAATATGCTACCAGCCTGCTGGCATTGATTCTTTCTCAGATTCTGCACTTGAAGTTCTTTTCCATTCCTCTGTAGACGTTTGCGTTTGTCCATCTGAAGTTTTAATACCGCCAGCAATAACTTTAAGTACTTCTGGCTTCATTTCTTTGATACTTTTTTTATTGAGTTTCATAAGAATTGTTTTAATTAGTTATACTTTTTGTTAGTATATCAGCCAATACTATTTTGATGGTATTGGTGCTTCGTATTCTGTTTCTATTGGTGCACGAGCACTTGCTCTTCTTGAAATAGTATGTGTATCTCTATTTTGCTCTCTGAAGCCTCCACGAATCACTTTCAGCTCTTCAGGCTTCATTTGTTCGACATCTTTTTTGTTGAGTTTCATAGTTTTGGTTTTGTTTGGTCATTTATATACTAATGACTGCTTTTTTGGAAGCAGCCATTAGTTATAAATTAACTATTACTTAGAAGAAGCTTCTGCTTCTGCTTCTGCTTCTGCAGATGAACGAGCACTAGCTGTTGCTGTTGCTGTTGCAGTGTCTCCACTTACTCTACTTAATCCTCCAGAGATTGCTTCTAATTCCTGAGCTGACATTTCCTTAACGTTCTTTTTATTTAATTTCATAATATTAAAGTTTTAATAAAATTTTGGTTCCTACTCTGTTTTAAGGTTTTTCGGATTCCACCTTTTCGTGATTGTTGCAACGAATCGACAGTGCTAATTAATGGCGGAATTTCCTATTTATCAAATGGTTAGTACTGACGTTTATAAATCTCATGCAACGAATTTATAAATATCACGATGTGGAATTTTATACAATCGCTTTATATATAATAGCTTTACGTATAAGTATCTTTATTCTTTCATAAAGTGCTATCTTTATGCACATTTAAAGTTATTTTATAAAGACATATAAATTATTTCGATATTTTCACCTGTATTTGCCTACAATTGTTGTCGAATTTTAATATTAACTATTGCTCGAAGCGATCAATTTTTAGGTACAATTCAAAAAAAATAGAAAAAAGTGAAAAATTATATTCAAAATCTAGCCCCTTTTTTATGCATTTTCATAAATTTTCCTCGTATAAAGCACTGTTTTATGTCAATGGTTTGCACTTTTTTACTGTTTTTTACTTCAATTTCGACTCATGCACAGCTTAGTTCTGGCACTTTTGAGGATATAAAATCTGAATTTAATAAGGCTTCACAGAATTCTAAAGAAGCATTTGACGCTGCTGAGAACTATCTGGCGAAAGCCAAAGAAATAAATGATATAGCCGAAATTGTAAACGCTTACGAAATGTTTGTAACACATTTTAGTCACACACCAAAAGCAATTTCATATACTGATAGTATTATTTTATTGACTAAAAACACCAAGTTAGAAGCCTATCCTGCCGAAGGATATTTGTTAAAAGGAATACAGTTATATTATAACTCTAAATATAATGATGCGCTCACTAATTTTGCTACTGCTAATGACATGGCACTGACAAGTAAAAACATTCGACAGCAAATTTCTATTAAACATTATATAGGATTACTAAAAAATGTGAGTGAAGAACGTGAAGAAGCATTAAAGATTTTTGAAGAGAATATTGAATTTATCCGAAAGAATAATTTTGAAGATAAAAATCCAGAGCAATATTTAAAATCATTGTTTGCGCTTGCAAATTCTTATAATAAGAATCGTGTGTTAGATTCAGCAGAAGTTGTAAATCAACGAGGTATTAAAGTTAGTTTACAACATCCTACCAAATATTTGTATCCTTGGTTTTTAGCTTCTTACGGAGTTACATCCTATTATCAAGAGAATTATGATACTAGTATTGATAGTTTGCTGAAAGCCACAACATTTTTAAAAAATAACGAAAAAGCATTGTGCTCCAATTACCTTTATATATATGGGTGTTTGGAAAAACAAGGAAAAAACAACATAGGAATTACTTATTTGTATAAGGTTGATTCTATATATAACGAGAAGCCAAAGGTTATTTTTCAAGCGAGAGAAGCGTATGAATTTCTAAATAAGGAACATAAAGCTGCTAATAATGCGAAGAAACAATTGGCAACTATTGAAAAGTTGTTGGCTGTAGATGAGATTATTACTGAAGAATACCAAAACTTAGGAAAAGAGATTGTTCAGAAATATGATACACATTTAATAATTTCTGAAACGGAAGAGTTATTGAATGAGAAAGAAGAATTGATCAATCAATTACAAGACAAAAATTTCTTATCACAAAAAAAGGTGACAGCACTTGTTATTTTATCTATCCTTTTTTTAATTATTATTTTTTACTTTTTTAGAAGAAATGTTGTTTACAAGAAGCGCTTTAATGTGTTGATGGAAGAGTATGAACAAAAGAAAGTTCAGAAAGAAAAAGAAAGTCCTGCTATTGAAGAAGCAACCTTAGTTTCATCTGCCCAAAAAGAAAGTATTGGATTGCCACAAGAAATTGTAGATACTATTTTGGTAAAATTGAAAAAGTTTGAAGACACACATCGATTTACGAAAAGAAACTATACACTCACAAAACTTGCAAAGGAATTAGATACGAATAGTACGTATTTGTCAAAGATCATTAATATGACTAAAGGAATGAATTTTGCAAAGTATATGAATGAGATCCGAATTGATTATGCAATTACCCAACTTCAGGAAAATAAGTTGTTCCGTTCGTACACAATTAAGGCCATTGCAATAGAGGTTGGTTTTAATAATGCACAGTCATTTTCGATCGCTTTTCACAAAAAAACAGGGATTAATCCATCTTACTTCTTAAAGCAACTTGAAAATCAGAAACAAGAATCAACTATTTGATTTTCAGTATTTTAAAATTTTATTTTTATCGTGATATTTATAAATACCACGATACTTCATTATAATTGGGTAGTGTTTTGATATACATTTACATCGTAATCAAAATAACTTTAACACCATGAAAACACCAAAAAGAAACTTAGGAAAACTTACATTATCTAAATTAATGATCGCTCAAGTTGGAGACCCAACAAAAATATGTGGAGGTTCTCTTCCAAAAGCCTCAGAAAATTGTAACAGTAGAAACATCTGTACATTACTTTGTGGAAATGATACGATAGATACACAATAGTATAAAGAATTTATATTTCTCTTTTTTCATAATTAAAAAAATGCTATTTCAAGCTATGATGTACACCCATCTTCTTGATGTAGCATTTTTTCTTTTTGAAAGCAGCATATCCTAAAACCTCCTAATGAAACATCAACTACCACTTTGTTTACTCATCTTTGTTCTATGCATACAATGCACTACTCGCAAACAACCTCCTTTTTGCGCAGCTAAAAAACCCATAAGCAATTCCTATTTTTCTAAAACTATTAGCGATCCATATCAATACTTAGAAAATTTAAAAGATACTGCCGTACTTTCCTGGTTAACTTCTCAAAATAATTATACCAAAACAACACTTGAACATATTTCTGGACGTCAACAACTTCTAGAAAAAATTAAAATGCATGACGAAATGCGTTCAGAAGCTATTTTTAGCTTAAAAGTACTTTCATCAAATGCTTATTATTATTTGAAATACGCAGAAAATCACGAAGCCAATGTGTTGTATTTTAGAACAGGCATTCACGGAAAAGAAATCGAAATTTTTAATTCTGAACAGTATAAATCAAACACAGAAGAAACGTATATTATTAATTATTTTCAGCCAAGCTGGAATGGTCAAAAAATAGCCATTGGTTTTACAAAGAATGATGAAGAGTTTTCGGAAGTTGTCATATATGATGTATCCACGAAAACATTTCAAAAAGAAATTATTGATCATTGCTGGCCTTCTGAATTAGGTGGAGTAAATTGGTTAGACGATAACTCAGGTTTTACCTATTTACATATTCCTGATATTGATACTACATCGCCAAACTATATTTTAGACGCAGCAACGGTTTTGTATCGCTTGGGAACGAACCCGAAAGATTTACATATTATTTTTTCTCGAAAGTCACATCCTGAATTAAATTTGAAACCTGCCGATTTTCCTATTGTCAATATTTTTGGGAAAGAACAAAAGTATATGTTTGGTAGAGTTGGCGGCATAGGGTTTAAGGATTATTATTATGCGCCTATTACCGAATTAGCGAAAGAAACCGTTACTTGGAAACCACTTTTTAAGAAGAAACATAAGATAGAAAAGTTTTTACCACATGAAGATGCAATCTATTTTTCAAGTGCGCAAAAGGCTTCTAATTTTGGCATTTATAAAACTACTTTTTC
>NZ_JBGCDL010000041.1:0-4665 GCF_045105435.1 Kordia sp.
AATTTGGTCGACGACTAAAAGTTTGGTTTCTAAGGTTGCTTTTTGGTAGCTTTTTTTTCGCCAGTGTTCATTTTGTTGTTTCATAAGTGACTATCATTAAGTGATTAATTTTTAGTCAACCTATTTCAGGAAAGTTCATTTGTTTAATTGGCTACAACGGTCTCGGCTATGAGTAGTTGCGATTGTTTGTTCGGTTTTTCCGGTTTTGTTGGTTGTTGTATGAAGTAGGAAGTGTTCCTTGTCTTGACCAACTGAAGCAATTACTTATAGCCATTGTTGGCAGTAGTTTTTATTCTTTTCGTTAATAATGTTCTGTCATTTGATTCATATCCATTATTCAGGTATAATCTGTTCGCATTTATATTATGACGTTCAACTTCTAAGTGTACCGCATTTATATTCAACTTTTTTGATTCAGATTCAATGAAGTCCATTGTCATTTTCCCAATCCCCTTGTTTCTATAATCTTGTTTTATGTAGAATTCATCAATAAATGCATCTCTACCTTTATATTCAAAGCTGAATCCAAATGTCAGTATAATATAGCCAATGTTCAGCTGTTCAAATTTGATTAAATAGAGTCTTCCTAATGAATCATTAGAAGTGAATTCCAATAAGTTTCTTTCTCCGATTATTAAGTCAAAATCATAGTCATCAATTTTGTTAAATGAGGTCATCATTTTCAAAACATCTGATTTGTCTTCTTCTATATATTTTTTGAATTTTATTTTCATTTTTCAAATTACCGCCAACGGTTTTGTGTATGGTTAGTTGCGTGTTTCAGCAACTAATTTAGTAAACAAAAACGAACGCGAGAAAATTCCGAAGGAATTTTCCAAGTAGGCAATTACCAAAGCAATTAATTATACACGTTGTTGGCAGTAGTATTTTTAATTTTTAGTAATCAAATAATTTACAAAAGCAGAACAAGCGACTAACATAAATTTTGCCTCTTCGAGACTCGGTTCAACATCGTCATTCAATAATCCGTGTCTAATTCCGCCATTATCAGATGCATATCCATAAATAGCCTTAAAACCAGATTTTAGACTTTTAGGAATAGGTTTTTGCTTATCTAAAATATTTAATGCTTGTCCTAATGTCGTTTTTTCATTTCCAGTTATTATTTTACATAAAGATTCTACAGCTGAAATAGATTCTTTAATAGAATTCCGATAATCAGGCTTTCTTTTATCAGTTATTAATTTTAGAGAGCTTTCTAAATGAATTTTAACTGAACGATATTTCATTCCCGAATTTAGAGCTTCTTCAATTTCATTAATTTCTTGACTTGAGTCAATTTCAAGAAGACTTAAACCTACAAACCTGAAACCTGATAATTCTCGTTCCAAATATGGATTGCATACGTCTACAAAATTTTGCCCAAATTCCTCTGCACAAAATTCTAAATATTCATAAATTTCATACCACTTGGCTTCGAAAAACCACTTTCTAATATGTTTATATGCATCGTCTGGATAAATTCTACCATCTGAAATAATAAGATTGTCAATTGGTATTTTGAAAAAATCTCTCCATTGTTTTCGAAAAAATTCTGCTAAATCAGAAGGTCTATTATTGTAGCTATGATTTGAAAGTTTTCCCAGAGTTTCGTCACAAATTATAGACCACAAAGTGTTCCGTAATTCGTTTGGCATTTGCTCTTTGGATAAAGTGGTTTTTGGCTTAAAAAGTCCAAGCCTTTCTGAAAACTTTAATTTCATATTTTGTTCATATTACTGCCAACGTTCCGTGTATAATTTGTACGGTCTAGAAATCTACAAGATTTCGGGCCGCGTAATAAATATAGTAAAAATAGGGAGATTTTCCATTGGAAAATCGACTAGTATGGATTATACATATTGTTAGCGAACGTGTTGTTGCCCAATCCTTAGCCCTAGCAGCAAACCATTACTAGACTTCCCAAACCCTTTTTAAAATGGTTTCTTTTTCTTAATCGTACTACTCCTAAAAGACAAACCCTATTGGTTTATGGTTTTACCCAAGCTTATGCAAAAAGAAAACAAGTCGGCTTACACGTAAGTAAAATCAGTCCACTTAAAAAAACATAGGTAAGCTATAATTTTAATAAGAGGCCTTAAGATTTAGAAAGCAACGACCTTAAAGAAACCATTTTAAAAAGTGCTAATTTACCCAAACCAAACTCTAATGGTTTTAACAATTCAGGGTAATAGCGAACAGTTGGGGTTTTTAACAATATGTTCGCTAACGGTTGGGTATATGAAAAGTAGCAGAATAAATTATCTATTACTTTCAGGTTAAAAACAAAAATAGCAGAAAAGCATAAACTTTATGGTCTGCACTTAACTGCTATTTTTTATATACTGTGTTAGCAAAAGTGTTTATAAATTGCAAGGTTCGGCATTCTCTCTTTTTTCTTCTGTAAATCGAAAGGTAAATTCAAATTCAAGTTCACTAATTTCTCTTCTGTTTTCATAGTTTTCAATTTTATCTATACCTCTTTCGCATTGAGAATTGTCACCATAGATAAATATATTTCCTGCAGGAGGAAATGGGTCATAATTATCTATTGAAGGCTTGTTATTATATTCAGATGTATATGATTCTGTATGAATTAAAGTATCTTTTGGTTGAATTACATAACCTAAAACATCATCCGATTTAACAACTACATTAGTTTCATTTATTAAATAGATAGTTGCTGATGTGGTATATTCTGTTTCTGTTTGTGTGCAAGCACTAAATAAAACTATTGAAATACTAATAATTGAAATTTTTATATTATTCATAAGCTCTAAATAAACGGTTTAAATTATCTTCTGTTGAGTTTGTATATTTACGTATAATATTGTCTCTCCAATCATTCCAAGTTTTTTGGTCTACTAATGCATCTTCTATTTGTTTGATTGTATATCCCGAAACTTCATCTTGATTGTCCCAAGCATTAAAACCATATCCGTAATTAGTATCATCTGTAGATGAATTGTCTATCATATCAGCAACAACTAATGTATAATCATTTGTTCTACGTTCTCTTCCTAAATAATTTGGATAAGTCATTCTACCTAATTCCCATTGTACGCCTCTTGCCCAAGATTCTTTCACTTTATCGTCTATACTGTTAAAATTAAACGTTATAGATTTTTCCATTTTCCAATGAGAAGCATGTGCTAATTCATGAATAGTTGTTGCATAGGTTTCAATAGCAGACCTTTGATAAGTATAAATCCTTATAGGACTATGTAGTCCAAATGCTCTCCAAAAACTAGTATGACAACCAATACTTGTTGTTGAACTTCCACAATCTCCGCCATCTTGCAAGAATGCCTTTATTTTCATTTGCGTTTTCCAAAAACTGTTTTGTGGTGGTCGTCTTAATCCTTTTATATCTTTGTAATAATAATGATAGGCTGCTCTAAAAATAGTGGCATAATATTCTTGTTTCCCACTGTCAAGGTTTAAATCCCAATTCCCTCTTTTTTTTGGCCCATTATATGTAGCTCCATTTAGCCAACCATCCTGAAGTGCAAAATGATATCTTTCCCAATCAATACTATAATTGGCATCTCTACGGAAACGCCCATCACAGGAATAATATCCACTAGAGTTGGCAATACCTTTGTGTGTGGTAAACCATCTTCTTGCCCTAACTTCAACACCTTCAACTCCAACAAATGTATTCAGCACGTCATCCCATACTTTAATAGTTCCAGCTGGTCGCCACTTGCTTTTTGCCGTTAATGAGCTTCCTACTTCACTTTCATCAAGATTACTTGTCAATCGTAAAGATTCATCTACCAATTGATCTATAGTTGTCTTTGAAGCAAATGACTTTGAAGTTTCTTCATAATCGCCATCTTCATCTGGTATGAAGAGTTCTTCTAATATTTCATGTTCAACTCCCGAAGGAATTTGCTTTTCTATGGGTATTGAAACATACTGATATGTTGGTTGGCCAATTGGAACTTCTGGGTCATGATAAAAATCGCCGCCTTCTTCTATTTCAACATCCAATGGTATATCGTAAAGCACTAGAGTAGAATCTCTTTTAAGTATATCGAGTTCTTCTTCTGTCTTTGGTTTAAACTTGATATAGAGGTGTGTTGTTTTTATATCGCTACCTTTTGAAACCTCTACCCTTTTCTTAAGGTTCTCCCACGCTTTTTGCATGTTTTCTACCGAATAGGGGTTTTCTAGTTTTTCACCAAGTTTAATTAAACCTTCTGTTGGTGCTTGTTGTTCTACTGCTTGAGGATTAATCTCGTCATCTTTTTGACAGGAATATATTATCATTCCAATCAGGGTTAAAATGAGTAACCGTAAGTTGTTTTTGTGTTTCATTTTTTTCTTGTTTTAACGTTATGTCAGTTTTACATTTTTGCTAACGTTGAATATATGGCACGTATCCACTCACAGACCTAAGTAAAATAGAAAATAATTTAATAACCGCACATAGTTTCAAAAATGGCTGACAGGCTATGTGCTATATACTTTGTTAGCCACCGTTTTATTATGAGTTGGAATCATAGAATATTAGCACACAAAGATGGCGAATATTGGTTTTTCCAAATACACGAAGTTTATTACGATGATGAAGGTAAACCAAATAGTTATACTACTAATAGTGTAAGCGTAGGTGCAGAAAGTATAGAAGGTATAAATTGGGTATTGGATAAAATGAAA
>NZ_JBGCDL010000042.1:0-2756 GCF_045105435.1 Kordia sp.
AAATCTCTACAAGAATAAACCCAGAAACATTCGTGAATTCGTGGTAAAAAAAAGTTTTCGGTTTTCAGTTGTTTCAAAGAAATTTCAAAAACAAATCAACAAAAGCAAAACGAAAAATTCGACAAACAATAAAGTTTACGAGTTTAGATTTTGATTTCAAAATTCGAGCAAATCTCTACAAGAATAAACCCAGAAACATTCGTGAATTCGTGGTAAAAAAAAGTTTTCGGTTTTCAGTTGCTTCAAAGAAATTTCAAAAATAAATCAACAAAAGCAAAACGGACAAATTGACAAGTAATGAAGTTTAAGAGTTTAAAAGTTTAGGTTAAGAAAGAAACAGGTAGTAAATTAGTAAACTGACAACTCATAACAGACAACGAATAATGTAGTTTAAAAGTTAATGTCAAGAAATGAAAAGACAGTAAACTAGTAACCCAAAACCCAAAACCCAAAACCCAAAAATGATCCAACATACGTCAAAACTTCCCAATGTAGGGACTACAATTTTTACGGTAATGAGCCAATTGGCAGCAAAAGAAAACGCGATCAATCTATCACAAGGATTTCCAAATTTCCCTTCCGATTCCAAACTCATAGAAATGGTACAGCAAGCATTGCGCGAAAATTACAATCAGTATGCACCAATGCCAGGTGCCATGATTTTACGGGAAGCTATCGCGGAAAAGATGACGTATTTATACCAAAAAACATACAATCCTGACACGGAAATTGTGGTAACAGCAGGCGCAACACAAGCAATATTTACCATAATAAGTGCTTTTGTACGTCCGCAAGATGAAGTCGTCATATTTACACCTGCGTACGATTGTTACGCGCCAGCCGTAGAAACGCACGGTGGAAAAGTGATTCCGATTCAATTGAAAGGAAAAGAATTTGCAGTTGATTGGGACGAAGTGCGAAGCAAGATTTCTTCAAAAACCAAAATGATGATTATCAATACACCGCACAATCCTAGCGGAACGGTTTTGTCGAAAGCTGATATGTTAGAATTAAGCGCAATACTAGAAAATACAAATATCATTTTACTCAGTGATGAAGTCTACGAACACATCATTTTTGATGGCGCACAACATCAAAGTGCCGCTTTATTTCCAAAACTTGCCGAACGCGCTTTTATCACTGCATCTTTTGGGAAAACATTTCACAATACAGGTTGGAAAATGGGCTATTGTGTAGCGCCAAAAGGCTTGATGGATGAATTCAAAAAAGTGCATCAATTCAATGTGTTTTCAGTAAATCATCCGATGCAAATTGGAATAGGGAAGTACTTAAAAAATCCTGAGAACTATCTGCAACTACCTGCATTTTTTCAGGAAAAGCGAGACTTCTTTCTCAACGCAATCAAAGATTCACGTTTTACATGGACACCATCGCAAGGAACGTATTTTCAGGTGTTGTCTTATGAAAATATCACCGACGAACTCGATACAGAATACGCTAAAAAATTGACCAAAGAACACAAAATTGCTTCTATTCCGCTTTCGGTATTCAACACAAATAAAGAAGATCATAAACTGTTGCGTTTCTGTTTTGCCAAAACGGAAGAAACCTTGATAGAAGCTGCAAAAATTCTTAATAAAATATAAAAATTCTTACAAAAATTTTGACTTTCAAGAAGATTCGTATATTTTTAATTGCAATGTGTAAATCAATTCAATTGATGCATCTCAAAAGGAATAAACAGTAGCATTAAAAATATACGATCATGAAAATAGAAATAATTTGCCCAAAATGTAATTGGAAACCGGATGGCGGCGCGTATTGGGAATGTAGTTGCGGTCATGTATGGAATACGTTCGCTACAGCGGGAAGATGTCCGAAATGCAGTAAAACTTGGGAAGATACTCGATGTCCAAGTATTCCTGGCGGTTGTAGCAAATGGTCCAAACATGTAGATTGGTACCGAAATTTAGACGATGTAATGAAAGCAGAAATGGAGAAAGCGTTTAAAGAAAAATCGATTAAAATATAGCTTCCCATAAAAAACTACTCATAAAAAAAGCCTCTCAAATGAGAAGCTTTTTAAGTATATGTGAATTATAGTTTACTGACAGTTCGTTTGATTCCCAGTAAGACACCATGAACCTGTTTGCCCACCAGTTTCTCCACAATTAAAGAAACAGCTATCTGTCGGTGTTTCTCTTGGTGGCCAGCTTGTTCCTCCTTTTAATGTATCTTCTGTTAAATGACTTACTTGTTTTTTATTTAATGATAATTTTCTAAGTTGTTTTTTCATAATTTTTAGTTATTGCATTCGTAATTTAAAAATGATTGTATTCACATATTAATTAAGCTGGCATACTTCCGCCACTGTAAATTCGAGTTGTCAAGAATGTTGGACATGGATCCATTGTACAATTTGTGTCATGGCACATATTTCCTCCTTTTACTTTATTTGTGCTTTTTGGAGTCATTGCAGAAATAACTTCTTTCTTAAAAACAAGCTTCTCAAAAGTGAATTCTTTGTTTAAATTCTTTTTCTTCATAAGTTATAGTTTTGTGGTTTGTTAACTGATCTCAATATAGACAAGAAATAAGCGCAGAAACACCAGTATTTGCGTAGATACATAAATATTTTACGATTTTGCGCATAAAAAAGAGGCTGTCTGGAAAGTTTCAGAAGTCGTCATTCTGGACTTGATCCAGAATCTCATAAAGCTGATTTTCAACTGTTATGCGAAACCGAATCAAGTTCGGTTTGACGAAATTATGACTTTTTAGACAGCCTCTTTATT
>NZ_JBGCDL010000043.1:0-17125 GCF_045105435.1 Kordia sp.
AGTCCTCGCTCGCACACTCGCTGTGGGCTTTCCACTGCTATCGCTAACTCGCTTCGAAGTACGTTTTTAAATTTTTGATGTACGATTGTTGATTTCACAGATCGTCAGTTCGATTTCTTTTGTCATATCGAGCGCAGTCGAGATAGACAAAAATGTACTTCGACTTCGCTCATCAGAGCTATCGAGAACAGCTCAGAAAATCAAAGTACTTCTCGATACAAAATTTTTTCAAAATTTCACTCGAAGTGACGTTATATGCTTCTTATTTTTACAAGTCGTCAGTTCGAGTGATTTTCGATAGAAAAATGTATCGAGAACAACTAAGAAACGTCATTACAAAGAAGTATTTGTATTGGGTTCACTCGAAATGATCTGTTTCTCAATTAGCAGATTGCCACAAGTTTTTCATTTCGCTAATGCTCAATGTAAAACTTTCGCAAAGACGTTTCAAAGGTAAAAGCAAACGAAATTAAAGTAATAGGTTTTACCTTTGATTTACCAGAATTACTAAGACGAATCAAACGAAAGTTGAAATAACGAATAACGAATAACGAATAACGAATGATGAATAGTGAATGATGAATAGCGAATGATGAATAACGAAAGTTGAAATAGCGAATAGCGAATAATGAATAACGAATGATGAATAACGAACAATAAACAATAAACAACAAACAACAAACAACAAACATTAAGAGTTTATAAGTTAAAAAGTTTATACTTTGGAACAAATATAAAGTTAGCATTCCAACAGACAACAGACAACAGACAACAGACAACCGACAACAGACAACTGACAACAGAAGCAAAGCGACTCAAAACTCAATAAAATGAAATTCCTCATCATCGGCGCCTCAGGTTCAGGAACCACAACTTTAGCAAAAGCATTGTCAGAAGCGACTTCGTTTCCGCACTTAGATATCGATGATTTTTACTGGAAATCCACAAATCCACCGTATCAAATAAAAGTCACATCAGAAGAACGAAAAGAAAATTTACAAACAGATTTTGAAAAGCATGCAAATATCATTGTCAGCGGTTCATTGGTGAGTTGGGGAACGTATTGGGAAACGGCATTCGATTTGGTCGTTTTTGTCACCTTAGACAAAGAAATTCGCATGCAACGATTACAACAGCGCGAAGTAGCACGTTACGGAGACAAATTGCAAATAGACCCAATAATTCAAGAACGATCACAAGCATTTTTAGCGTGGGCAAAACGTTATGACGATCCAACTTTTACAGGTCGTTCTGTCAAAATTCATCGCGATTGGTTGAGGTCGCTTTCTTGTGAAATTGTGGAGATTGATAGTGAAGATTCTATAAAAAACAATGTTTTAAAGGTTTTAGCGATTTTTTTCAATCATAAAAGCTAAATTTATATAAATAATATCTTACACAGTTGTTTTTTTATAAATAGTTTCTATCTTTCAGTTCATAAAATTTTAAAGAACATCAAAATCTGTTGTTAAAACACATATATAGCAAAAACTTTTACCCTTTTTTATTGGTGTGAATTGCATAAATAACCGAACAATATAAGTTCTTTTTAATTTTTTAAATAATCAACTAACTTAAACCATAAAATATAAAACATGGATACTTCTAATTCTAATCAACAAATTACAGAGAATAACGCAAACCAAAACCCGAATGTAGTGTATGTTCAAAAAAGTGATAACGCACCGGCGATTCTTATCATACTTGGAATATTTACTATTTTAGGCTCATTAGTATTGATGACGTATTTCCTTTTCTTCTATTCAGTAGCGTCTTCTGTGTCTTCGATCGCATCTGATTTTACTAGCGAAAATGTGCAATTGCTACCTTTTATAAGCTATTTATATGCGCCAGCTTGTGTAGGAACATTGATTGGAGCCGTAATGATGATTACAAAAAAAATGAAAGGATTGTATGTGTATTCTATTTGTCAAGTAGTCTTTATTTTTGCGTATATAATTAATAATTCTAGCTATGCATTTGCAGGAGATTTCTTTGTGTATACATTATTACTTTTAGTACCATCACTTTTATTCTTAGGGTTGTATTGGTCAAAAGATATAAAGAAACATTTGTCTTAACTGCTAAAACACAGTTTATAAACACTATAGTTTGCATTTTGTTACTGAAATTTTAAAAAAGTAAAATTCTCGGTGATATCCTATTTTCGTGTATTCAGTAAAAAAAGCGTTTCGTAATTCATAAAAAAGACAAGTTATACAAAAAAACATTATACAATTCTCAATTCAGAAAACAATAAATGTATCAGATCTTAGAAAGTAGCATTCATATTTTTGAAAACCTGATCATGTATGGCTTTTTCTGGTATTCTTTGGTTTTGATCGTTTTAAAACTCACTGACTCCATAAAACCAAAGTTACTTACTATAGACAGACAAATTTGTCAAGCAATTTCGATACTTGGTATTGTATATATATTAGCCGTTATATTAATTTGTTTTGCATATCGTGAAGCCATTAGTATGGAATCTGGAATAGCTAATAGCACCAGCGGATTTAATCTGCTTTTTTGGTTTTTAGTATTATGTCATCCTTTATTATTATTCATGTTCACACAATTACTCAGAGTTGATAAGATGAGTGAATCAATGCCATTTAGAGGAATCACTGCAATATTATTTTTGTTTATCCGATAGAATGAATCAAAAGGTAATTAAAATTTCAAACGAACGAAAACGGCAACTCGCATATTGCAAAGTTTGTGAGTATCGAGATTTTGATGATACAAAAGGAATTACTTGCGCACTGACAAAAGATGTTGCCGATTTTGAAGAAGAATGCCCTTCCATGCGTGTTGATTTTGAAGAACTAGAATGGCAACAAATTGATTTGCACAATAAGATTATTACATACATTCGCAAAAACTACGATTTATTTCTTTTAAACAAAGAAAATTACATTTTACCTAATCAACCGTTTTATTCCAAATACTATTCAAAAGAAAATACACAAAAGATTAAGATAAAAGAAACTAGCTACCAAAGTGAATGGACTTCAGGCGCTTTTTTTATATTAATTTCATTAATAATCGCAATATTTAGTGTGGATAATAATGGTTACAAACTATTATTTGGTTTCCTCGCTTTTATAGCATTTTGCTTTTTAATTACACGTGCTATTATGGATTATTACACACCTAGAAGAATACATTTTAACACAGATAAACTAGGATTTGTATTGGATGGGAAACGAGTTTTTTGGCATGATGTTGTAGATTTCCGTATCATGTTTAGAGGAGGAAAAAAAGGGTATCACAGTTTAATTATAGGCACAATTAACGAAGGTGTTCAAGCATTTGAGATTAAAGATATAAAGATTACCACCGATCAGCTTTTAGAAATTTTCAGTTTCAACAGAATCGATTATTTAACACGATATGATCGAAACCTTCCTGACATAATTTAATGTATATTTAACTCATAAATTTTCAAAACCTCATCATATGCATTTCGGTTTCGGATTCAAAAGTTCAACATTACTTATCTTCTTTATTCACGGATTGGTATTTACGTTGCTTTTACTCTATAAAGGCATACGAAACGAACACAAATCGAGTTTTTGGTTGGCAGGTTTTATTTTTTTATGTTCCATGTATATTGCGCCTTTTATGTTAGGTTATGCAGGTTGGTACGGAATAAAAAGTCATAGAGAAGTTCTGTTTTTTATACCGTTTCAGCAACTTTTTTTACTGCCACCATTATTGTATTTCTATGTGAAAAGCTCGTTAACGCCTTCGTTTATATTTCAACGGAAAGATTGGTTACATTTTATTCCTGCAATTGTATATGCAGTATATAGTTTGATCATTTGGATTGCAGACAAAATGATCTTAGATGAATACTATTTTTATGCAGATGGAAGAGACAAAGATTTGGCGCTTTGGTATCAAATTTCTGGCTTTATACTATTGGTGTTTTACTTGTTCGCATCTTTAAAACACTATAACAAATACAAAAAGAAAACCTATGAAACGGTCAGTTTTGCAGATTCCATTCTCTACGTTTGGATTCAACGATTTTTAATCGCTTTCTTAGGCTTGTTACTCATCAGAATCCTATTTTTCATTCTCAATCCCGAATGGGCAAACTTCGGAAATAAATATTGGTATTATCTCTCGTTTTCTATCTTATTTTATTATATCGCTTTGAGCGGATATGTGCATAGTATCAAAATAAATTTACCGTATTTACCACAGTTATCGAAAAGTTTCTCTGTAGACTTTCTCGCGGAAGCGGAAGAAGAAACAACAGGAACAGAAACGACTGAAAAAGCTGAAATTGAAATTACGCAAGCGGATAAAGAATTACAAAAACAGTTGGAACATTTTATGACTTCCGAGAAGCTATTTACAAATCCAAATTTGACTTTGTTTGATGTAGCTTCAAAACTGAATACACATCCTAAAAAAGTGTCAAACATTATCAATAAAGGCTTCAAAATGAACTTTAACGACTTTGTAAACAACTACAGAACGCAAGAAGTCATTAAAAAAGTAACTGCCAGCGAAAACAATACCAAAACGCTACTTGGAATTGCTTTAGATTCTGGATTTAACTCAAAATCAACGTTTAACAGAGCGTTTAAAAAACACACACAACAAACTCCGAAAGAATATTTTAGTCAAAAAAACTAAAAAATACGTGTCAAATCACGATTTGGCGCGCTTTGTATTACTAAGAATACCACATTTGTAGTATCAAAAAACACAAACAGTATTCTAATGAAATTAAACATAATATTTTTAGTTTTTCTCTTGTCGTCAATGCTGAATTTTGGACAGGAATTAACCGATTCACAACGTGATAAATTAAACAAGATTGCCATACAAGACGTTCCAAAAGATGGGCCAGGAATTGCCGTGGGAATAGTGCAAAATGGTGAAATTATCTATACAAAATACGCAGGCTATGCCAACTTAAAAGATAGTGTACACATTGGAAAAATGTCGCGCTTCAACATTGCTTCAAACGGAAAACAATTTACCGCTTTTGCAGTACTGACTTTGGTAGAAAAAAACAAGCTAAGCTTAGAAGATGATTTACGAAAATACCTGCCAAACTTGTATAAAAACATCAAACATCCAATTAAAATAAAGCACTTACTCAATCATTCAAGCGGCGTTAGAGGTGTGTATGATTTATGGAATTTGCAAGGTATTACTTGGTGGAAACAAAAATTTAGCAATGCAGACGCGATGGAATTATTGGCAAAACAACAAGATGTGAATTTTGTGCCAGGATCGAAATATTCATACAACAATTCCAATTATATACTACTGACCCAAATCATAGAAAAAGTAACAGGAACTTCGTTTGTTGCCTACACAAATAAGCTTTTTAAAAAGTTGAATATGCCAAATACGTCGTTTGTAAATGACTATAAAAACATAAAAGGGCAAATTGCAAAACCGTATTTTAACTTTGATACTTGGACAACCTACGAATGGACATGTAATTTACATGGCGATGGAAATTTATTCTCGACGTTAGAAGATCAATTGCAATGGGAAAAACTATTACAAACTCTAAAAAGCAAGCATTTTTCAAAAGAAATTCTAGCGAAAAGTCAGGAATTGATTGAAAATACAAGCATTCAGAATTATGGTTATGGTGTTGAATTTGGGGAACATAAAAACGAATTGTATCGCTTTCATGGTGGATCAACAGGCGCTTGGAAAGCCATTACAGCACGATTTAAAACAGGGAATTTTACAGTAGTTACCATGATTAATACTGGAAAAATTGATCCGATGATGCAAACCTTACAAATGGCAGATGTGTTACTCAACAAAACAGACTCAAAAGAAACGTTTCCAATTGTACCTGCAACAATAGGAGAAAAGGTAACAAATGAGGATATTTTAGGAATTTATCGCACGAAAAGTGGATATATCATGAAATTTGAAGAACGTGAAGGAGATGTATATATGATTCGTTCGGGAAGAAATGACATAAAATTAGTGCGGGAATCGGACAATGTTTTTCAGCAATGGAATGATGCGCCTTTTAAACAAGAATTTACCAAAAATGAAGAAGGAATCATGCAAATTACGGCGTATTATCCAACAGTGCCACCATTTACGTTAACGCGTATCGAAAGTGATTTAAGCACGTTTGATTTTAGCGCGCTAAACGGTACTTTTTTAAATGCAGAAACGGATGTTTTGTTTACGATCAAAAACATAGAAAAAGAAAATTATCAAATCACAATTGACAATAAAAAAAGAAACGGATTATTAGTTTACCCGAATGAAATGTTGGTAGATGCTTATAATCTTTCTTTTGAAAAAGATAGCGCAGGAAATATTAATGAGATACGTGTGACTTCTAGACGAATTGAAAATGTTCGTTTTGTACGGAAGTAAGAAAAATTTAGCAATTCTATTCGTAAAAACAGCAGTTCAGACTGTAAATTGAGAAAAACCGTAAGTTTTTTATGAATAATTAGCTTATTTTTAGGTAATTATTAAAAAGTAAAAACCATGTCACAACAGCTCAAAAAGTTCAAACAAGATCAAGCGCGCATTTCTCAAAAAAGATTAAAAAAAACATATCCGAAAGCATTGACAATTGTTGCAGAAGGTGATTCGTGGTTCGATTATCCATTCCGAAAAGATGTCATAGATTACTTAATTAAAAAAGGATATGCCGTTGACAAATATGCAAAAGCGGGTGATACGCTAGAGAATATGGTATTTGGGACAGAAGTTAAAAAACGTCGAAATACCTATACGAATGAAGGTGCCATTTCATTACAAAAAACACTACAATCGATTCGAAAACACAAACCGAGAATTGTATTATTTAGCGCAGGCGGAAACGACATTGTTGGAAGTGAAATATTAGGATATCTCAATCACAGTGCGTCAAATCCGGAGAGTTTAGTGAATAAAGAGATTTTTCAAGCGCGTTTGGTAGAAATGAAAACTGCGATTGAATTTTTTATAAAATCGGTTCGTGCCACAAACGTAAATTGTAACATTTTAATGGATGGTTACGATTATGCAAAAGTGAACGGAAAAGGGTATAATTTTATTTTTAGAAATATATTAGGTCCCTGGTTATTGCCATCGTTTGCGGCAAAGCAAATTGGTCAAAAATCAAAGCAAAAATCAATCATAAAATATTTGGTAGATGAATTCAATCAAATGCTAATCGATTTAGATGCAGAATACGAAAACTTTCATCACATTGATTTGCGCGGAAAATTTCCAAACGAATCGCAATGGGACAACGAAATTCATTTAAAAAACTCAGGTTATAAGGAAATAGCAAACATCTATCATGCTAAAATTGAAAAAATCTTTGGAGAAGATCCTATAAAAGTATTTAAACATTCCATTGTGTAATCAATACAAGAAACAACAATATTAATAAAGTCCAAGCTGGTTACGTTTGGGCTTTTTTTAGTGCAAAATTTTATGTAGACATGACACTATCACATATAAAAACTGTTTTTTGTGAAACAAAATCATAAAAATGGCTACACATAAAGTATATTTTTGAGACCAATAAAATTTCATACAAAAACTCAATTATGATTTGAAAAAGTCTAACAATCTAAGAGCGTCAGCGATCTAAAAGGCAAAGCCGATCTAACAATCTAATAGCGTTAGCGACCTACAAATCATCCGTAAAATGCTGCTTGCTTTTTTCTTTACTGAATTTATCTGAATTATAGGTAGCTGAATTTCCTTTCGGAATCGACAATGATTCCCATTCATCTGAGCGAATCAACTTCGCAACATATACCAACTGACCAATATGATACGGATAATGGCACAATTGACGCGTAATTGCTTCCAAAACCGTATGTCCTTGATTTCTAATGTAAATAATTCGGGAAACATCGTCGGCTTGCAACGGATTGATCGCATCAAACAAACATTGCCAACCTGTTTCCCAAGCGGCAATCATTTCGACTTTCGTTTTGTATGTAGCTTCAAATTCGGTATCGCGATGGCGCCATTCTTTTTCGCCATCTTCCGTAAGGAAATTTGTCCAACGGCTCAGCATATTTCCAACAATATGTTTCACAATAATAGAAACGCTATTGCTATCTTCATTTTGCTGCCAATGAATATCTGCATCACTTAATTGTGCAAAGGTTTTATCTCCTAAACTTTTATAATAGGCAAACTGTTTCTTGGTACTCTCTAAATAATTTTCGGCTACGGAATTCATGCAATGCGAAGTTTTTGATTAAAATGTTACTGTACATAATTTTGAAGATCTTTTATTTCTGTCCGATCATCTAACGTTACCTTATGTGTAATGGATTGATTCTTACTATTTGCAAACTGAATCGATAGTTTTTCATCAAGCAGAGACATTTGTTCAATTTTAGGAATCGGAATTTTAAAATATTTTATTTTACATCTTAAATTCACAAAATGAAAAATCACCTGCAAACCGTCACAACGAGAAGTAAAAGCAAGGTGTTAGTCTGTTTGTTTTATGAACGATTTACTTAGAAAGTTTCTATTCTTTCAAGTAACAGATTGCTTCGTCATCACTTTCTTACAAAGACGTTTCAACTCAATTTGTCAATTTGAAAATGAAGTTTCTAATAAAATTCAAATACTGTTTGAAAACAGTCTAACAATCTAACAAGTCTATTTTTTAGGTACAAACTTCAACGCAGCACCGTTAATACAATGTCTCTTTCCTGTAGGTTGTGGTCCATCATCAAATACATGTCCTAAATGTCCGCCACACGTTGCACAATGTTCTTCGGTGCGTGCGCGTCCAATTTTATAATCGGTACTGTAATTCACATTTCCTTTAATCTCTTGATAAAAACTTGGCCAGCCTGTTCCGGAATCAAACTTAGTATCACTTTTAAACAATGCAGTATTACAACCTGCACAATGATATGTTCCTTTGGCTTTATTCTTATTCAACGGACTTGAAAACGAACGTTCTGTTCCAGCTTCACGCAATACATTAAATGCTTTAGCGCTTAATTGCTTTCTCCATTCACTTTCTGTTTTTGTTACCTTATAATTTTCTTTCTTGCCATCTTTTTGGGCAGAAGAAGTACAACTAAATAACATGCCTACTAAGGCAATTAAAAAAATCTTTTTCATCTGTTCTATTTTAAATTTTCAAAGTCAATTTTTACACCTTAAAAATACGGTTTTTTATACAAACAATCTGTCGTAATAAAAATACATTCATTACGAAAACCTTTTCGTTTTATTATTCCGTTAACAGTTGTGAAATTGTAGTAATTATGTCATATTAATTGACTAATTTTAAACTCATTACAAAAAATAAACTAGAAAAAGGTTAAAAATAGCTCATGAAAGTACTTTTCTTTACCAAAGAATTTCCTCCGTATGTATATGGTGGCGCAGGTGTTCACGTAGAATATTTAGCAGATGAACTGAAAGAACTTATGAATGTGACTGTGCGAAGTTTTGGCGATCAAAAAGTAACTACAGACAACCTAAATATTACCGGTTTTTTAGGCAATCATGAACGGTTTGAAACGACTGACAAAAAACTAAAAACAGTTTTTAATACGTTACAGACCAATTTGCACATGAACGCAGACGAAATTGATGCAGATGTCGTGCATTGTCATACATGGTACGCACAGTTTGCTGGAATTATGGCAAAACTTTGTTACGGAAAACCATTGGTCATTACGACACATTCTTTGGAACCTTTGCGTCCGTGGAAACGCGAACAACTCGGTCGCGGATACGATGCTTCTTCTTGGATTGAGAAAACGGCGATTGAAATGGCTGATGCAATTATTGCGGTTTCAGAAGAAACGAAAACGGATGTTTTGACACATTTCAATGTATCTGAAGACAAAATAAAGGTCATTTACAACGGAATCAATCTACAGCAGTATCAATGTACACCCGAAAAAACAACACTCGAAAAATTCAATATAGACATTTCCAAACCGTACGTGTTATTTGTAGGTCGCATTACACGTCAAAAAGGAATCATTCACTTGGTAAATGCCATCAAACATATACATAAAGATACGCAAATTGTGCTGTGTGCAGGTGCGCCTGATACGGAAGCAATTGCCAAAGAAATGCAAGAAAGTGTGGCTGCGGTAAAGCAAACGCGTGACAATGTTTTTTGGATTGAAGAAATGTTGCCGAAAGACGAAATCATTCAATTATACTCACATGCAACTGTTTTTTGTTGTCCTTCTATTTATGAACCGTTCGGAATCATCAATATAGAAGCAATGGCATGTAAAACTGCCGTTGTTGCCAGTGCAGTTGGCGGAATAAAAGAAGTAGTACTTCCGAATGAAACAGGAATTTTAATAGAAGTTAAGCAGCAAGATACAGCACCTTTTGAACCTGTGAATCCAGAAAAATTTGCACAAGATATTGCTGACGGAATTAACAAAGTAGTGAATGATAACGAATTGCGAAATAAGATGGAAATTGCCAGCAGAAAACGTGTAGAAGACTTTTTTGACTGGAAAGCCATAGCCAAACAAACTGAAAACCTATATAAATCGATCTTATAATTTTACCATGATAAACGACAAAGTACTAAGTATTATTCTTGGAGGTGGACAAGGTTCGCGCCTCTATCCATTGACAGAAGCACGATCAAAACCAGCAGTTCCGATTGCGGGGAAATATCGATTGGTTGATATTCCAATTTCAAACTGTATCAACTCAGATATTAAGCGTATGTATGTATTAACGCAGTTTAATTCGGCTTCGTTGAACAAGCATATTTCAAATACGTATCACTTTAGTTTCTTTAGTTCGGCTTTTGTAGATGTCCTTGCGGCAGAACAAACAATTACAAGTGACAAATGGTTTCAAGGAACGGCAGATGCAGTGCGACAAAGTATGCATCACTTCCTAAAAAATGACTTTGAATATGCGTTGATTCTTTCGGGAGATCAATTGTATCAGATGGATTTTAATGAAATGATTAAACAGCATGAAGCGTCTAATGCAGAAATTTCAATTGCAACGTATCCTGTAAATGCAAAAGATGCCACATCGTTCGGGATTTTAAAAACAAATGAAGAAAATGTAATTACTTCTTTTATAGAAAAGCCTGCGGCAGATTTGTTACCAGATTGGAAATCGGATGTAAGTAAAGAAATGAAAAAAGAGAAGCGATTGTACTTGGCTTCAATGGGAATTTACATTTTTAACAGAGATTTACTTATCAAATTGATGGACAATCCGGATACGGTTGATTTTGGAAAAGAAATCATTCCGCAAAGTATTGATACACACAAAACCGTAAGTTACCAATACGAAGGTTATTGGACTGATATCGGAAATATAGAATCGTTTTTTGAAGCCAATCTTGGATTAACGGACGATATTCCAAAATTCAATTTATACGATCAAAAACGACGTATTTATACAAACGCGCGTATTTTGGCGACTTCTAAAATTTCGGGGACTACGTTGAATAATACGGTTATTTCTGATGGTTGTATCATTCATGCTTCCAAAATAGAACGTTCTGTGATCGGAATTCGCTCCCGAATTGGAGACGATACAGTTATCATTAATACGTACATGATGGGAAATGATTCGTATGAATCGTTGGAAGAAATTGAAGCAAAAAAGATAGACATTTTGATGGGAATTGGCGAACGTTGTTACATCAAAAATGCAATTATTGACAGAAACTGTCGCATTGGAGATGATGTTAAAATTAATGGCGGTCCCAATTTAAAAGATGTAGAAACTGACACGTATTTTGTAAAAGATGGCATTGTGGTTATTAAAAAAGATTCGGTGATTCTGCGTGGAACTATTATTCAGTAAATTTAACTTTACAGGATTTTTAATATCATTAGAATTATGAATTTAAAAACCGTACTCATGAAAAAAACAGTCACAAAAATTTCAGCATTCAAAGCAAATGAAATAAAAGTAGTCGAAAAATTAAGCATCAACGGTGGAGCTGCACACCTTGATTATTCTACTCAATGGAATGAAAACGATTAAGCTTATAGAAGAACTATTTTTTAGATATATTTAAAAGAGGTTGTCTAAAAGTTTTAAAAGCAGTCATTTTGGACTTGATCCAGAATTTCATAAAGTTGATTTTTAACTATTATGCGAAATCGCATGAAGTTTGGTTTGACGAAATTATGACTTTTTAGACAGCCTCTTTTTATTGTGTTACAACATTTCAAGAAGTTGCATGTTATTTCCAACAGTATCGTTAAAAACGGCAATTTTTACAGTGCCAACAATGGTGGGTTTTACACTAAATTCAACATTCAATTTTGTGAGTCGTTCATATTCGGTATCTACACTATCTACATCAATTTGTGTGTATGGAAAACCTGCTTTCATCAACGCTTCTTGATAAACTTTAGATGGTTCAAAGTGAAGTGGCGCAGGTTCTAATAAAATTTCAGGACCATCTTGCGCATCTTTTGAAACGAGCGTAATCCATCTGTTGCCACCTTCTAATGGCATGTCTTTCTTTTTAATAAAACCCAATACATCGGTATAAAATTTTAATGCTTTTTCTTGATCTAGAACGGGAATGCTAATCAGTGTAATTTTCATTTTTTATGTATTTTAGGATCCGTTCAAAGTTGCGGATTTTGAAATAAATTTACTTCTCGAAAGTTGCTCTTTTTGGTATTTACTAGGCGAAATGCCAATTCGAGTCTTAAATAAAGTACTAAACGAACCAACACTTTCAAATCCAACCGAAAAACAAGTTTCCGTGACCGACATGCCATTTTTTAATTGCACTTTCGATTTTTCAATGCGTGTATCAATCAAATATTGTCGTGGTGTTTGTCCGTAATATTTTTTAAACAAGCGTAACAAATGATATTTAGAAACAAATTCACTTTGCGATAAAGCGTCTAAATTCACGTTAGTTTCATAATACGTATCAATATAATTTTTAATGTTAATCACAGTCGCAACCTGTTTGTCATTTGAAAAACAACTCTTTTTAATCTCCTTTATTTTTGATGCGTAAAATGTCATATATATTTAACAGATAGCATAAATGTAAACATTATTATTGACTAATTCTGATAGATAAGATTATTATGACTATCAATTATATCCTAGAAATTATGTACTACTAGTATAACTAACAGTAGACTTTAATTAATCATTGAGTATCGCAACAACTCTTGCTGGAGCCGCAGAACCGCCTTTTATTTTTAGTGGAAATGCTGCTACTTTAAATCCCGTTGTCGGTAGTGCATCTAAATTTGTAAGTTGTTCCATGTGGCAATATTCATGATCTATTCCGACTAAATGTGCTTCCCAAAATAATTCAGGATTGTTACTTTCTTTTGCTTTTTTGATGACATGTGGCAATGGTAAATCCCAACCCCATTGGTCAATTCCCATAACTTTTATACCTTGTTTTATAAGCCATTCTGTTGCTTCGGCACTCATTCCTGTTCCTTTATAAAAAAAGTCTTTTGTGCCCATTAGTTTATCTCTTCCAGTTTTTATAAGTACAATCATGTCTGGAATTAATACTACTTTTTCTTTTCCTAAAAATACTTTTATATCGTTTGAAGTAATTGGATCAAAGTCTTTTTTGTGTTTCATATCAATAACAATGCCTTCGCCATAGCACCATTCCAAAGGAACTTCATCAATAGTTTTTGCGCGTTTTCCCATGCAAGTTGGTCCATAATGCCAAGGTGCATCTATGTGTGTAGTAGAATGGACTCCCATTTTTTTAATTTCATCATCTGCCCAACCTGTGAATTTTTTTGGAAATAAACGAAAGGGTAAGCCCAGAAATCGAACCAACCATTTGGCTTTTTTATGTGCTTTGTGCTTAATTTTTACTTTCATAAAAAAAGGATCATTAGCATTGTATTGGATTGTTTTAGAAAGATCTATTATTGTATTCATTTTTTTTGATGTTTTCCTGCTTCCCAATTTTCTGAAAGATATTTAGTAGCAAACTGAAACGGTTCATCTTCTAATGCTGTTGCCATAGAATCATTCCAACGGTTTAAAAAGCCAAATATGGCAATAGTAGAAACGATTTCAATAATTTGAGATTCGGTAAAGAATTCTGCTAATTTTTGATGATGTGCTGTTGTAACCTGATTTGGAATACTTCCTGCAGCCAATGCAAAGTTGAGTGCAGCGCGTTCTTTTTCTGAGAATAAATCGGAGGTTTGAAATTCCCATACTTTTTGAATTTTTTCAATAGCAACTCCATTTTTGTAAGCTGTATGTGCTGTATGCGCCTGACAATATCTGCAACCAGCAGCACTGCTTGTTATGTTTGAAATTAAATCCTTTAAATAGGTAGGTACTTCTAAGTGACTTTCTTTTTTAGCTTTTAAAGTCCAACGTAAATTTTTAATAAATAATTTAATTCCTGTCCAAGTAGAAGTTTCTGAATTTGAAAATCCTTTTATGTTAGCGTACAGCATAGAAAAAGCGCCCAATATATTAGGTTTTGCACTCATTCTGTACAAACTATTAGGGACAAAACCCATGCCTTTCATAGCTTCATTAAAAATGATATCGTATTCTTTCATTTAATTAATTTTATTTGTTAATGCGCCAATTCCTTCTATTTGTAGTGTAATGGTATCTCCTTTGTGTAGCATTACACCGTTTTCAATTCCTGTACAACCTGGTATGGTACCAGAACCAAATAATTCTCCAGGATGCAATTGCTCTTCCCAAGATGCATACGCAATTGCTTCTTGCAAAGAATAAAATGCTCCTTTTGTATCACTTTCAACGATTGTTTTATCATTAATTAAAACCTGTACCTTTAGGTCATCAATTTTATGAATAAGTTCGTTTTTTCCAGTAACGACTGATGAAATAGAATTTCCAAAATTCTTTGCTTTCATTGGACCAAATCCACTTTTCATTTCATCTAATTGCACATCTCTTGCTGAGAAATCGTTCAAAATTAAAAAGCCGCCAATTGCATCGTTAACTTCTTCAATAGAAGCATTTTTTAATGGTTTTGTAATCACAACTCCTAATTCCAATTCATAATCCAGTTCTTTGGTATAAGATGGAATATTAATAGAATCGCCTTCAGAAATAAAATTCAAATGGTTTCCCATATAATAAATAGGATGTTTATAAAATCGCTTTTTTGGTTTTAGCTTAGGGAAAGGTTTTCTAAAAATTTTTTCATAAGTCACTACAATTGGAAGTAGATGAGGCATATATTTTTTTACAAAACCTCTTGCTGCATCAATGGCATGTTTTTCGTAAAGCATAAAGTCTCGATAAGCAGTAGGATGGAAGGGAATTTTGTCCTGATAGTTTTCTGGTTGAATTTTAGAATATTCGAAATTTAAAAAAGCGGACTCTTTTTTATCTAACAATTCTAATAAATTAGATTCCGTATGAATTTTTTGCCATTCACCGTTTCGTTCAATTAAGACGAATTGATGATTTGCTTTGTCGAAAACTGTTTTAAACTTCATGTGATTGAAATTAAATTAGTGCAGTAACAAATTTAAAAATTCAATCTTCCACCGTCATTTACATTTGTTGATTTTTAATAGAAACATTAATTCTTGATAATTGGGTAGATGTAATTCCAAGATAACTTGCAATGTGAAATTGAGGGATTTCATTGATGATATGACTGTGTTCTTTCAAATATTTAAGATACCGCTCTTTGGCATTTAAAGTAAGGAAATCATATTCTCTTTTAGATTTTTTTTCAAACAAGTGAAGTAGCAGTTTTGACTGTAATTCTCTCGTTTCAGGATAGTTTTTTAAATGAGTTTTTACTAAATCTATTGGTAGTTCAATAACTTCACAATCACTAATAGTTTCCACATAATGCGTTGATTTTTCTTCAAAATTTGGATTGCCAAGCACTAAACTTGGAGGAGAGAGAAAAACTTTGTTCCATTCTTGTCCAGATTCGTCAATATCGTATATTCTCATGATTCCTTTAGCTAGGAAACTCAATTTTTTTGAGTATGTATCTCTATCAAAATAAATAGTTTCTTTTGCTACTTTTTTACTCTTCAACTGTTTTTTTAAGTCGTCAATATAACGATCAGATAAAGACATAAATGAGCTCAAATATTCGATAAATTTGTTTTGGTGATTCATTTATTTTTAATGCTAAAGATTTTACGTATGAAACATCACATGTAAAAATACACTAACTTTTTGGATTCGCACAGATGAACGTGAATGACAGTTGCAACTTGTTTATCATTTGAAAAACAAGTTGCATTTTTGATTCATAAAATAGCATGTTGCTTTTACTGATAGCCTAAATGTATAAAATTATCAGTTATTAATTCCGATACACAAGATTGTCATTGCTATCAATTACATCGTAGAAATTATGTTCGCAATGTCTAATCAGGTCGCCAACTCGAACAAAAATAGGCAATGCGATGTTTTTTAGTGCTACCTTATCATCTGAGTTTACTTTTTTTGCTGAGACAGTATATCGATCTTGACTTTCAGTATTTTCGATTGCGATTATTTGATATTTCATTCGTTTTTTATTTCCATTGCTTATTTTTCATACTCGTTCTTTTGTAAACGTAACTTGAGTCCATAATTATCTTATTCTGCTTAAATTCAATTTTTTGGTCAGTTATAAACTCAGGTATTGCATTTATATCCAAATCTTTAATTCGAATTTCAATTTCGTTATAATTTGGATTGTCAATTTCAATTGTCTCTTGTAGACCTAGAAAATTGTAATAAACATTTTTAATTGATTCAGCTTTAAATTCCGCAACACCATTTTCATTAGCTCCTTTTCCTAGTTTTTTGTCGTTAATCTGAATGCTCGCATATCCGAGAGCACCATTTTTGTCAGATATCCGTATTTTAATTTTTTCTTTTAATTCAGGATTTATTTTTCCAACATAAGTGGTTTTAGGAAATTCAGGTTGTTCGTAGGTGTTTAATACAATTGTGTCGTTAGAAGTTTTTTTCCAAGTTCCTTTTAGAACATTTCCGCCTCCAACATCATAAAAAATAAAATACTCAAAAGTATTGTCCGATTTCAGTTCAATTTGAGTACAAGCAAAGTAACTTTTTCCGCAATTTCCATATAAACCAATTGCTGATTTATTCGTAGAACACGAACCAAAAACAAGTAAAATTAAAATCAGTTTAATGTATTTCA
>NZ_JBGCDL010000044.1:0-10756 GCF_045105435.1 Kordia sp.
ATCATTTGGTGTTTTGCCGCACGTGATTTCTCGGAATCTAAAAATGGCTGGCGCAAAGTTCCTGTGGTGAAATAATAATTATTTTTGGAAAATATCTCGCCACAATACCTGTATGAATTTCACTTGCGTGAAGATGAAATGAAATTAATCATTGTTAAAATCTTAACTGTGAACAAAGGCTTTTTGGAAGACAGAAACGCAGCTAAATTTGCACTGATACAATAAGGTTTCAACATTACAAAGCACAACTTTTTAATGTTTTAAAGCAGTGTTGGCGTACATGAATATCTGCTATATAACAAAGGCATTGCGAAGAATTTCACAATGCCTTTTCTTATTAAAATACATGAATGTAATTTTATTGAAACTGATGATTTAATAAATGAGATAATTTTTTCAACAAAAGAGCGGTTTTCGTCTTTTTTTCAAGGATACTTTCCAAAGCTACTTCTTCATCGGAATGAGACTATTGGATTTGAATAAACCAATTTGAATTCACCTTATCGCTCACCGTCAAGTATGTATAGGTCGATATTTTTTCATTTATAATAGATAAATATGGGCACAGATATTTGCCAGAAAACTTTTCACTGAATATGTATACCGCTTCATTTTCGTGGATCGTAGGATCGTTAGGTGTTGGAATTACTTTTTTAATTTTCCAACGCATATTTTTATCATGCGCTTGCGAATACATATAATAATAGATTTCATGGGTTGTAATTCCATCCCAAGCACCCAAATGACTGTATTTGCCAACTTTGGGTTCTTGTGTTGTTAGATAAATGGTATCGCCATCCTGTATGACATTTGAACTATTGGAAGCATCTGAAATTTTTAACACAACTGGATTTGTACGAACTGTAGGAAGGTATTCTTCTCTAGAAATTTCAAAATGTTCTACTTCTGGACCTACAAAGGCATTTCCTAACTCTAAATTTAGATGAATGTGTTGCCCAAATTGAACTTCTTTGCCTTTTGTTTGAGGCTGCAAAGCAAGCGGTTCTGACCACATAAAACATGTTTTTTGTGGAATAGGATTTGGAGCCGTTTTTCCCCAAGAAGGATATTGAAAATATTGCGTAGTTACTGCGTCTGTAGGATGTGATCGTTGTGAAAAATCAATAATGGCAAATCCGTGATTAAAAAACTCATTTTCAGAGTCTAACATTGCACATGGGTCAGTTGAAAAAGGAACTTCAGGAAATGTTTGTTTATAAGGTGTTCCACTTTCTGGTTCTTCGTAGGCACTGGCACCTACCAAACGTCCAATTGGTAATCCAAACAAATTATTTTGATATTTTACTTGATTGTGTTCATGTCCCCAAAACCAGCCTGCTACTTTATTGCCAAAATACGGACGGAAAAAATCGACCAAGTTTTTATTTAGGTAAGGAATTGAACCAAAAGTTCCTGTAAGACCGTTGACTTCGGCATTTCCAGAAAATAATTGGTGGTGTGATAATAAAATAGATGCACCATTAAAATTATCAAGTTTGTCTTGATGCCATTTAGGTTCGTTTGGATGCAAGAAGGGACCATCTTTAGGAAAGCGGGCACTTAAAGGACCGCCATCGCAATATCCAGTATCCATTCCCAAAAATTGCCAACCATTATCTTCGGTACGCAAACAAAAATAACTAGCTTCTTGTGTAGCGTTGATTCCTTTACTTTTCAATCCAGTGTTTAACTTGGCAACCATTTGGTAATATCCATACGCAAAACTGTAATAATCATGGTTTCCAGGAATGGTAAACACAGGAATTTGTTTGTATTTCGTAAACAATCTCTGAAAAATATCATAAAAATTAGCATCACATTCTTCAGGTGTTCCTGCATAATAAATATCCCCAAGGTGAATAATTACGTCTGGCTGATGATGCTTCAAAATCATTTCCAATAAATATTCGCCATCTTGCATACCAGTTCCCCAATCGCCAATAATAGCGACTTTAGCATTATTTGGAATTTTATAATCGATGACTCCAAAATTGAGTTCTCCATTTTTCATCCAATCGTTATACTTTTTTACACCTTTATATTGTTTTTTAAATTTTAGATACTCTTCCAAACAATATGCCCAGCCACAATCATCTGCATCGCTGTATCGTCTAAATTTCTTGCCCCAACGTGCTGCCAGTTCCTCACAAAGTTTATAAGCATCTTTTGCAGCGCTATTCGCATCGGTCGCAGTCATGGCTTTTTGAAAAAATAAAGAAGAAAAATAGGCGCCAAATTCAGCTTCTGTGGAATTTTCTTTGGGTTCTGGTATAAATGTGTGTGTTTCTACGGAATTATTAGCTTCACATTGAGCGGCTAAATGATTGGTTCCTGAAACCATGTGATGCTCTTGTACATGCGTCAAATTCAAAAAAGTTTGATCTTTTCGTAATTTTCTAGTGTGTTGCACTGCGTATGCAGCAACCACAGATTGCCACAGAGATACTTGTTGAATTCTGACCCGTAAAGGCGGAATAGATGTTTGATTCATAAGAAAATAATATAGTTGGTTGGTTTAATTATTCAATTAATGTACGCTTTTTGCCTACAAACACAAAATTCAATCGCCAATACCAACAATCTATCGACATGAAACAGTTTTAAATTTCAATCCCAAAAAAATAGACTTATATTTGCGCTTCAATACAAAATCATGGCACAGAAACCTAGCATACCAAGAGGCACAAGAGATTTTTCTCCATTAGAAGTCACAAAACGCAACTACATTTTTAACATCATAAAATCAGCTTTTCAAAACTTTGGATTTCAACCAATTGAAACACCTTCGTTTGAAAATTTAGAAACCTTGACAGGAAAATATGGTGAAGAAGGAGATAAACTGATCTTTAAAATATTGAACTCAGGCGATAAAGTAAAGAAAGCAGATTTGAAAGCCTTGGAAGAAGGAAACTTGGCACGTTTTTCCAATTCACTTTCCGAAAAAGCGTTGCGTTACGATTTAACAGTTCCTTTTGCGAGATACGTTGTGCAACACCAAAACGACATTACATTTCCGTTTAAACGCTATCAAATTCAACCTGTTTGGCGTGCGGACAGACCTGCAAACGGACGTTTTAGAGAATTTTTTCAATGCGATGCCGATGTCGTTGGTTCAACATCATTATGGCAAGAAGTAGAATTTGTGCAATTGTATGACAAGGTATTCTCAAACTTAGGTTTGAACGGTGTGACGATCAAAATAAACAATCGTAAAATTCTTTCGGGAATTGCAGAAGTGATTGGCGCAAAAGATAAACTAATCGATTTCACAGTCGCATTAGATAAGCTAGATAAAATTGGCGAAGATGGCGTAAAAAACGAAATGATGCGCAAAGGTATTTCTGCAGAAGCGATAGAAAAAGTACAACCTTTATTCAGTTTTTCTGGAAACTTAGACCAAAAATTAGATCAGTTAAAAGGTTTATTGGCAAGTTCGGAAGAAGGAATGCAAGGAGTTTCGGAATTAGAATTTGTTTTTGAAGCAATAGAAGTGTTAGGATTGGAAACTGCAAAACTCGATTTAGACATTACACTTGCCAGAGGATTGAACTATTACACAGGAGCCATTTTTGAAGTAGCGGCGCCAGAAGGTGTGAAAATGGGTTCTATCGGCGGCGGTGGACGTTATGATGATTTAACAGGAATCTTTGGATTAAAAGATGTCAGCGGCGTTGGAATTTCGTTTGGTTTGGATCGAATTTATTTAGTATTAGAAGCACTTGGCTTATTCCCTGAAGCGGTTTCGGATAAAGTGGATGTATTGTGTATTAATTTTGGTGAGAAAGAAGCTTTGGCATCTTTAAAACTAATCAAAGTTTTGCGTGAAGCAGGAAAAAGTGCCGAATTGTATCCTGATAATAAAAAGAATATAAAACAGCTGAATTATGCTAACAAGCGCAACATTCCGTATGTAATTCTGATTGGAGAAGATGAACTCGAAAAGAATACGTGTATTGTAAAAAACATGAAAGATGGAACGCAACTTGAAGTTCCTTTTGATGAGGTACTTACTGCTTTTTGAAATTATAAATGTTAAATGCTGAATTTTAAATGTTAAAGTGTTTTACTGAGAACGTTTTTAGTTTTGTAGTACTTCTCGATACAAAATTCTTTCAGAATTTCACTCGAAGTGACGTTTTGAAATTTTAAATGCTAGATGTTGAATTTTAAATGTAAAAGTGTATCAAACTTGGTTCTGTGGAGTTTGCATTACAAAACTACTAATGAAGTAAGCAACTTAACAGACAACAGACAAGTAAAAAGTGCAGTCTAACATCTAAGAAATCAAAGATTTCGCTTATACGTTTTTCGTCGTTTATGCGTCACAGGTTCAAAATGTTTCCAGAGTTTATGAATCGCTGTATTTTCAATCAATTCGGGAGTTCGGATACAAGTTTCAATCCCTTTTGGAGTGAATGTAAGATAGTATTCCATAAACAGAATGGCAGTTAATCCTTTGTTTTGGTATTCCGGATGTACGCCAATTAAGTAGAAGGTGATATTTTTTGGTTTTTTTCGAGCTTTCAATAAGTGGAAAATCCCGAAAGGAAATAATTTCCCTTTCATTTTTTGTAAAGCTTCTGAGAACGAAGGCATTACAATGGCAAACGCAACTAATTTATCATCTTTATCAACGACAAATTTTATAAACTCTGGATTGATAAACCCGATATAACGTTTCTTAAAATATTCTTTCTGAATGTCGTTAATCGGTACAAAAGAAGACAAGGAAGCGTAAGAAGCGTTGAATAAATCAAACATTTCGTCCACATACGGCATAATCTCTTTCGTCTTTGTAAAATTGAGCTGGCGAAGTTGATAACGTTTTTTGACTAAATTCTGAACGCGTTCAAAAAACTTAGGTTTCACATTCTCAAAAGGAAACTTATTTTCTAAATATTCCTTTTCTTTCACCAATCCGTGATGAATGAAGTGTTTTTCATAATACGGATGATTGTACCAAGTAATCATCGTTCCAATATGATCAAAACCTTCGGTAAGCACGCCAACTTTATCTAAATTAGAAAATCCGACAGGACCTTCCATGTATTCTAAATTGTGCGATTGACCAATTTCAGTAATCTTATCAAGCAAAGCGCCTGACACTTCCAAATCGTCAATCATATCAAACCAACCAAAACGCATTTTGGAAAGTTTTTGTTCTTTCACTTCAATCCAATTGACAATAGCCGCAACACGACCAACAATTTTTCCATCTCTAAAAGCCAAGAAAAACTGTGCATCAGCATCTAAAAAAGCGGGATTTTTATCTTTGTCAAACGTTTCTAATTCGTCTTTTACAATAGGTGGAACCCAATATTTAGAATTTTTGTAAAGGCTAAAAGGAAACTTTACAAAAGCTTTTAATTCTTTTTTATTGGCTACTTCTCGAACGTGAATCATCAATCAGGAATTTGGTTAAAAAGATAGTTATTGTTTTCCGTCGTCTTCAAACTTCTCTAACTCTTGCTCATCTTTTTTCTTCTTCTTATCCTTTGGATCTTCACCTTTTGGATCTTGTTCATCAATCGGAATCAACTCATCTTCATGCCAATCATCAAATCGATACGAAAGTCCAAAACCAGCAAAAATACGTGTCGGCGTATTTTTTACACCAGCTCCAATATAACCATCTAACTGAAAGTTTTCAGCTAATAAATAGGCGCCGCCACCTCTAAACAATGCATCTGCGTATAAATCGCCATCAATTCCTTGATGCTCTATAAAAGCAGACCATTTAGGATTGTCAAAAGCATGTGTTAGAGTGATGATGTAGCTCAATTCTTTAGAATCAGACGTAATACGATCGTAAGTAATATTGGATACAAAAACCCAACGTCCTGCAAAGTGACTTTGCGTAGCCACTGTAACTTTTGGACTTACAGATGGTTCTGTACGTGGAAAATAGGGATTGTCGGAAAATATAAAATTTGCGCCAACATACACACCAATTGCAGGAATTAAATCTTTCCAACGGAATGAGTTGTTCGCTTTCCAGCTATATAAATTTGGTTTTTCTTGTGAGGATTTTATATAGGGATCGTAAATCATATATTTTGCACCAATAGTATGCGATAAAAAACCATTTCTATTAAATTCTCGTGCCGGACTCGACGCATTTTGTGTAAACGTATCAAACTGATATGCACCTTCCCAACTAATTTCTAATTGTTCTTTAAACATTCCATACCGCAAAGCAAAATCGATTCCGAAAGCATTCGTTTCTGTATTTAACTTTTTGTGTTCTTGTTTATCTACAAACATTCCAGCTTCAAACTGAATGACTCTTTTTCCAACAGAATATGCGCTTATGGATGCTCCTGGACGATTAGAGTTGATTACCTCTGTATATTGTGCAAATGCAGCAGAAGAAAAAAATAAAAAACCAATAACTGCTAAGAAAGATGTTGTTTTCATATATCTATAAATAGGTTGTTTTTTTGTGAGTTTATAAAACATTCGCTCAAATACTACTCACAAATCTTTTAGACTGTGAATAACGCATGTTTTTTTAACAATTTTTAACAGGTTTAAGCCAAAACTACATAAAATTATAGTTTTTTATCTAGTAAAAACGATAATAAATCTGCATAAATTGTATTTTTGAAAAAATATAGGTCATAATACAATATGGGAGTACTAAGAACAATAGCAATCATAATTTTAGTCATGTATGCATTACGCATATTGGGCAGATTGTTTGCACCTGTCATGATTCGCTATGTAGCAAAGAAAGCCGAAAGAAGTTTTTCTGAACAATTCAAGCAACAAGGGCAATACCAAGAAGAGTCACGTACCAAAGAAGGAGAAACTACAATTGACAAAATGCCCAATACAAAATCATCCAAAGACGTAGGAGAATATATAGATTTCGAGGAAGTAGATTAGTAGTATATCAATTTATCGTTCTACCAAAAAAATCGTTCCGAAAAGGTTTAGTATATTGCTTTTCAATCTGTACATGTTAAAAAATTACATCAAGTGAATTTAGATATCAAAAAAATAATTCCACATGCAATAGCTTTATTGCTATTTGTTGCCATGTCATTGGCTTATTTTTATCCAGTAGCACAAGGAAAAAAAATGCAGCAACAAGATATTATGCTGTACACAGGAATGGCAAAGAAACAAAATGACTTTAGAGACCAAACTGGAAAAGAATTGTATTGGACAGACAGCACTTTTGGTGGTATGCCAACGTATCTTTTAGGAGCGCGCTATCCGCATTCGTACATAAAAACACTTGACAGAACACTTCGATTTTTACCACGTCCGGCAGATTATTTATTTCTCTATTTTCTGGGGATTTATGTGCTTTTGTTAGTACTTCGAGTCAATTGGAAACTCGCCATTTTGGGCGCCATCGCCTTTGGTTTTTCCACGTATACGATCATAATTCTCGATGTTGGACACAACGCCAAAGCACATGCAATTGCTTACTTTCCGTTAGTATTGTCGGGAATTTTACTCACGTTTCAGCGGAAATACGTTTGGGGATTTTTACTCACAGCCGTTGCTATGTCATTGGAAGTCATGGCGGGGCACCCGCAGATGACATATTATCTAATGTTGTTGGTGATTGTGATTGGAATTGTTTATTTGATTAAATCGTACAAAGAACAACAATTGCCTCACTTTTTTAAAACGGTCGGAATTTTATCAGTTGCCGTAATTTTAAGTTTAGGTGTGAATGGTGCAAGTTTGATGACCACCAAGCAATATGCTGATTGGAGTATTCGTGGAAAAAGTGAATTGACAAAAAAACCAGATGGTTCTCAGAGAAAACAGGAAGGACTTTCTAAAGATTATATAACTCAATATAGTTACGGAAAAACAGAAAGTTTCAATTTGTTAATTCCTCGATTTATGGGAGGCGCAAATTCAGAAGATTTCGGTGTAGAATCCAATACATTTACTTTTTTGCGACAAAACGGATATTCGGTCACAGAAGCGAGTGAAGCCGTAAAAACCTTGCCAGGATATTGGGGAAGTCAGCCTATTGTAGCGGCTCCTGCCTATGTTGGTGCTGTGATTATATTTCTTGCCTTGTTGGCCTTATTCTTTGTAAGAAGTAGAGCAAAATGGTGGCTCGTAGGCGGAATTTTAATGTCATTATTATTGTCTTGGGGAAAAAATTTCAATTTCCTAACAGATTTTATGATCGATTATTTTCCGTTCTACAATAAATTTAGAGCTGTTTCGTCCATACAAGTCATCTTAGAACTTTGTATCCCGATTTTGGGAATCTTAGGATTGGCACAATTATTTAGAAAAGAAAGTAAGATTTCACTCGAAAAAAAGCAAAAAGCACTTTATATAAGCACAGGAATTATTGGTGGAATTATTTTATTCTTTCTATTATTTAAATCTACATTGTTCAATTTTGAATCACCAGATGATAAAGGAATGAACGAAATGTTTTTAAGAATTTTAAAAGAAGATAGAGCCGCTGCATTTACGCAAGATGCCATCCGCTCATTACTACTCGTACTAGCAACGGCAGGTGTTTTATATGCGTTCCTTAAAGAAAAAATAAAAGAAAACATTGTCATCTTAGTTTTAGGAGGTTTGTTATTATTTGATTTGGTTGGCGTAGCACAACGTTACGTTTATGACGATGAAAATAGATATGTAACGAAATCAGAATTTGAAAATCCGTATGACAAATATAGGGTAGACGAGGAAATTTTAAAAGATAAAGGTCATTACCGTGTATTTGAACCAAGATTGCGTTTGGCACATGCACGTACCGCATATTTCCATAATACACTTGGTGGTTATCATGCTGCAAAACCGAGACATCTTGAAGAATTGTACAATTTCTATTTAGATTACAATCGAAGATTTGAATTCAATGCGAAAAACGTTAGCATACTTAATATGTTGAATGTAAAGTATACGATTGATGAACGTAGAGATGAACAGGGAAGAACGGTAGGTCTTGTGAATATTAGAAACCCATACCCGAATGGAAATGCTTGGTTTATAAAGAAAGTAAACTTTGTAGAAACGGCCGATGATGAAATTATATCCTTGCAAGGATTAAAGACGAAAGAAGAAGTATTGTTCCGAAAAGGACAAGAAAATGCAAAAAACATTAAAGGTTTTTATGGGAAAGATTCTTTATCTACCATTACATTAACCAAGTATAAACCAGATCAGTTAACGTATACTTCTGAAAATTCAGAATTAGGTTTTGCTGTATTTTCCGAAATTCATTATCCACATGGTTGGAACGTATATTTAGATGGGAAATTAGTGCCATATTATCGTGTAAACTATCTCTTAAGAGGTATGGAAGTTCCGGCTGGTAAACACAAAATTGAGTTTAAGTTTGAGCCTGAAATTGTAAAAACAGGTGTTGCAGTTTCGCTGACAAGTTCCATCATTTTGATGTTGTTAATTTTTGGTGGAATATTCTATGAGTTTCGACGTAAAAAGAAAGTCGAAGCCGCATAATTAGTTTGTGAATTATGGCTAAAAAGGTAGTAATTGTTACATACTATTGGGCACCAGCAGGTGGACCAGGCGTGCAACGTTGGTTAAAGTTTGTAAAATATCTGCGTCATTTTGATATTGAACCGATTGTAGTTATTCCTAAAAATCCTAATTACCCAATGGTGGATGATACTTTTTCGGATGCTATTCCCAAAGATATTACCATTGTAAAGTTGCCCATTTTTGAACCGTATAAGCTTGCGGAATTCTTCTCGAAGAAAAAATCGAAAACGATTAGTAAAGGTATTATTGCGAAAGGAAAACAATCTTTTGCAGAAAAAATGATGTTGTATATTCGCGGAAACTTCTTTATTCCTGATGCGCGAAAGTTTTGGGTGAAACCTTCGGTGAAGTTTTTAAAAAAGTATCTCAAAGAGAATAATATTGAAACTGTAATCACGACTGGTCCGCCGCATAGTGTGCATTTGATCGGACTCAATTTGCGAAAACAATTGGCTATAAAATGGTTGGCAGATTTTAGAGATCCGTGGACAACAATTGGCTATCATGAGAATTTACGCTTGACAGAAAAATCGAAGCGAAAACACTTGCAATTAGAATCGGAAGTGTTACAAACTGCCGATCAAATTGTAACGACAAGTTTTACTACGAAAGAAGAATTTTCTGCATTGACCAAACAGCCAATTGAAGTCATTACCAACGGATATGATGTAGAAAAATACGAACGTATTCCAATGGATGAAAAATTTACATTGTCGCATATTGGTTCGTTACTTTCTGAGCGAAATCCATTGATTTTATGGGAAGTCTTAGCAGAATTGGTACAAACAGATGCTGATTTTGCAAAAGATGTGCAATTGCAATTCGCAGGAGTTGTGAGTCAAGACATTCAAGATGCAATAATAGCAGTTGGTTTGGAAAAATATACAACGTATTTTGGATACGTTTCGCATCAAAAAGCATTGCAATTACAACGCGCTTCACAATTGTTATTGGTCATTGAGATTGACGCCGAAAAAACCAAAGGAATTATTGCAGGAAAACTTTTTGAATATATGGCTGCGGAGCGACCAATTATGGGAATTGGTCCGGAAGACGCAGACATTGCAAAGATCATTCAGCAGACCAATACAGGGACTTATTTTTTATATACCGAAAAGGAGAAACTCAAAACACAAATTGTAGCGTACTACGAAGCATTTAAAAATAAACAATTGCAAGTTTTTCCAATCGGATTACAGAAATATTCGCGCAAAGCGTTGACAGGAAAGTTGGCTGAGGTTTTAAAATCGTTTTA
>NZ_JBGCDL010000045.1:0-5306 GCF_045105435.1 Kordia sp.
CATTTTAGTAGTAAGTTTTACATATCTTTCTTATACAATGTACTTGACTTAAAAGTAGATTTTGTTTGTAAAATGTCTTCTTGCTGCACTTCTATTAACGTATCATCTTGGCAGCTAACTATTGTAAACAATACGAATATACATAAATAATTAAATAAATTTCTTACAATTTTCATAAATTTTGAATTATTAAATTTGCGATTAGTCTTAGAGAACTTTTGGCTTTAATCACTTGTGTTTGTATTTTAAAACACAATCATCGATATCGCTCCCGTGAAAATTTGAGGTATTTTTTCACCAGATTTAAGTTGTTGAATTATAGTTAATTACCGTAATTTGGTAAAAAATATAAATCCATAGATAACCGAATCCCACATTGTAGAAACCGCAAATACTTTTGTTCTCATGCGTGTTCTAAATGCTGAACGATAAAAATGTTATTTAATAATAATTATTATTACTAGTACAGATTTACTTGTAAGAAAAATAATGATACAATTATTAGATTTTACTAAAAGTAAGTTTTGTCTGTATTAGATATGCATAGATACGTATAAATAGATCCAAATCCTTACGGGTTTCCATAAAACGGTAATTTTTCCACGTAGTTGCAGTAAATATGTGTCTAACTCTCTTGAAAAAGGATGAGTTTTTAGAATACAACGTATAAAACCAAAAAAATCTGTACTTTTGTATTCCAAATACCATTTGGACAAACACTATGAGTCAAAAAACCTTATTGAACTCAAAAGAGATAGGAATTATTCTGCATCGATTGGCATGTCAGCTCATCGAAAATCACCTCGATTTTTCAAATACTGTACTTGTTGGAATTCAACCTAGAGGAATTTATCTAGCGGAACGACTCGCAAGCATTTTACGTGATGAATACGAAGTAAACGATATTCAGTTAGGATATCTTGATATTACTTTTTTCCGAGATGATTTCCGCCGTAGCGAAAAAATTCTGGAAGCAAACAAAACAAAAATCAACTTTGTTGTCGAAAATAAAAAAGTCGTCTTCATTGACGATGTATTGTATACAGGAAGAAGTATTCGCGCAGCATTGACAGCTATTCAATCATTTGGAAGACCTGAAGAAATTGAATTATTAGTGCTAATCGATAGACGTTTTAGCAGACATTTACCAATACAACCAAACTATCGCGGACGACAAGTAGACGCCATCAACGAAGAAAAAGTGAAAGTGAATTGGAAAGAAAATGATGGAGAAGACATGGTATATCTTATTAATCAAGAAAAAGACAAGTAGAAATGAGTGAATTAAGTGTAAACCACTTGCTAGGCATTAAATATCTCAAAGAAGAAGATATACAACTCATTTTTGAAACGGCTGATCAATTTAAAGAAGTGATCAATCGTCCCATAAAAAAAGTACCTTCTTTACGCGATATTACCATTGCAAATTTATTTTTTGAAAACAGTACGCGAACAAAACTTTCGTTTGAATTGGCAGAAAAACGCCTTTCGGCAGATGTAATCAACTTTTCCGCTTCGCAATCATCCGTAAAAAAAGGTGAAACACTGATTGATACGGTAAACAATATCTTATCAATGAAAGTTGATATGGTTGTAATGCGACATCCAAATCCTGGTGCAGGTGTGTTTTTGTCTAAACATGTAGATGCAAGTATCGTAAATGCTGGCGATGGCGCACACGAACATCCAACACAAGCATTATTAGATTCGTATTCTATTCGTGAAAAATTAGGCGATGTAGCAGGGAAAAATGTAGTTATTGTGGGCGATATTTTACACAGTAGAGTAGCGTTATCAAACATTTTTGCACTCAAACTGCAAGGTGCAAACGTAAAAGTATGCGGTCCAAAAACATTGCTGCCAACATACATTGAAAGTTTAGGCGTCGAAGTAGAAACAAATTTGAGAAAAGCACTCGAATGGTGCGATGTAGCAAACATGTTGCGCGTGCAAAACGAACGAATGGACATCAGTTACTTTCCATCAACACGTGAATATGCACAGCAATATGGAGTGACCAAAACATTGTTAGATTCGCTAAACAAAGAAATTGTAATCATGCATCCAGGACCAATAAACCGTGGTGTAGAAATTACAAGTGATGTAGCAGATTCCAAACAATCAATCATCTTAAATCAGGTAGAAAACGGAGTTGCCGTGCGTATGGCAGTAATTTATCTACTAGCAGCAAAAATTAAAAACTAACAAAAATGTAGGTTTTGTAAGTATTTCTATTAAAATAGGGGTAAACATATTTTAAAGATGCAACTATGCAGTAAATTTTGTAAATTGTTGATAGATCTTAAAAAGATAGCCTAAAAACCCTCAAAAATTAGAACCTATGATTTTAGATAAACAAGAAAATATTCTCATTATCACCCAAGAAACTGCTGATACAATAGCACTTGTAAAAAAGATTGATGCACGTTATGATGAAATGGAACACGATAATATCATTGTAAATTTATTTTCGTTCGGAAACTTGAAAAAAAGCGATTTGGTAGAATTTTTACAACTCTCCAAAAAACACCGTGCTGCCAAACATTCTTTTGTCATTGTAACCAACAAAATCAGTACAGACGATTTGCCAAAAGCTATTATGACTGTGCCAACACTGCAAGAAGCGTTTGACATTATTGAAATGGAAGAAATAGAACGCGATTTAGGATTTTAGCCTACAATACAAAACACAAAATGTAACCGTTTGAAATTAACCATACTTGGCTGTTACGCCGCAACACCAACAAAAAACACAAATCCAACCGCGCAAGTATTGGAAATTAGAAACCACATCTTTCTTATAGATTGTGGCGAAGGTACACAAGTACAATTGCGTCGAAGCAGAGTCAAATTTGCACGCATAAAACATATATTTATCTCACATTTACATGGAGATCATTTTTATGGACTTATCGGATTAATTTCCACATTTATGTTATTGGGTAGAAACACTGACTTACATATTTATGGACCGAAAGGACTCAAAGAATTGACGCTTTTACAACTAAAATTAACCAAATCGTGGACGAGTTATACCCTGTGTTTTCACGAATTGGAAAGTGACGAATCTGAAGTTTTATTTGAAGATGAGAAAGTTACAGTGTCAACCATTCCATTAAATCATCGCGTGTATACCAATGGCTTTCTTTTCAAGGAAAAAGAAAAAGAACGCAAACTGAATGTCAATGCGGTAATGAATTATGAAATTGACAAATGTTACTATCAAAACATAAAAAAAGGAAGAGATGTTACGTTAGATTCTGGTGAAGTCATTCCTAACGAAAAACTTACTTTCAATCCTCCAAAATCAAAAGGGTACGCATTTTGCAGCGATACTGTATATTTCCCTCAAATAATTGATCAAATCAAAAATGTAGATGTATTATACCATGAAGCTACATTTTTGGACAAACACGATCAATTAGCCACTAAAACAAAGCATACAACCGCAAAACAGGCAGCAATAATTGCCAGAGATGCGAATGTTGGTCAACTCGTACTTGGTCATTTTTCAACACGTTACGATGGTTTCAATGAATTCAAAGAAGAAGCCCAAACTGTATTTGAAAATGTAGTACTAGCTGACGACGGAAAAGTGTTTGAGTTTAATTAATTTAAAAAAATACAGTTGTACGTATGAATACCTATAGAATTCTAAGAATTACTATTGGAGTTGTGATGCTCTTTTGTTTGTGTCAATGTAGTAAAATGGAAACGCTGAAAAAGCTTTCTGATGAAGACACAAAGCGATTAACTGCAATTGGGAATATGATCAATGAAGATGTTGATAAAGCAGATTTAGAAATCAAAGAACTATTCGTAAAAGCAGAAATGAATGCTGATTTGCTGTTAAAAGCGAATGCATATTTAAAGCTTGGAATATTACTCACTAAAAAAGGCGAATTCAAAAATGCAAAAGATACCTTAGTAAGTGGCGTAAACATGATAAAAGATATCAAAGACTTGCCCTTAAAAAATTTATTTTTATTGCGAATTGGAAATGTATACGCTTTAAATGATAAAAGTGATATTGCCATGAACTATTATACGAAAGTATATGAAGATGCATCTGCAAAAAATAACAAAAAAGAAATCTTTTTAGCGCGTGCAAACATGGCAAAAATCATGCGAAATGCAAAACGTTTTGAAGAAGCTTTAGAAATTTACAAGAAATCATACAAGCAGCGTGAATTATTAAGTATTAAAGAGAAAAATTTGGCGAGAGTATTGATGGGAATTGGCGGCACATTCTTAAAAATGCAAGAACCAGATTCAGCATTACACTACAGCAGAAAAGGATTTAAAATAAGCAAGTCTATCAATGATAAAAGTGGAGAAAGTTTCTTTCAGCATGATTTTGGAGTCGCGTATTACCTAAAAGGAGATTATACAAAAGCGTTGAAACATCTTGATACGGCAAAAACATACATAACGTTTTTAAAAAATGACGAACGTTTATCAGAGACACTATTCAATATTGGTCGCTGTTACTACAAATTGCAAGAATATAAAGCTGCTATAAATCAATTTAATGAAGTAACTGCTATCATAAATCAAGCAGAAAAACTTGACAGTAAAGGTTTTGATCCAATTTACTTGGAAGACATGTATGATCTTTTATCAAAATGCTATCTGGCAACAGGAAATATTTCTGAATCAGGTATGTATGAAGGGAAACACGATCAGTTAAACAGAGCTAAAAACAAAGAGAATAATGAAATTGCGAAAGCGCTTCATGAAAGTGAATTCAATATAAATAATGATTTTATCAAAACGGTTTTAGCGGCTAATGAACAATTATTGTCGCGATACAAAGGAATTCTAATGGGAATTGGTTTGTTATGTATGATATCGATTGCATTCGTATTCTATTATAAAAAGGAAGCTAAAAAGAACAAATTAATTTTTGAAAAGCTAATTCAATCGAAAGACGAAAAAGAAAAACAAACAGACTCAAAACCGAAAGAAATCATTATCAAAGATGCCAAAGTAGAAGAAGTATTGAAGCGATTAGAAAAAATAGAAGCGCAAGCATACTTTTTAGAATCTTCATGCTCGTTGGCAAATATGGCAAAAAAGGCAAAAACCAATACGACCTATCTTACACAAATACTAAAGCAATATAAAGAAAAAACGTTCTATCAGTATTTAAATGAATTGCGAATCAATTATACAATTGACCGATTAAACTCAGACAATCAATTTCGTAAATATGCCATCAAACATATAGCGTTAGAAGTTGGTTATAAAAGCCCTGAATCGTTTACAAAACATTTCAAAAATGCAACAGGAATAAATCCTTCATA
>NZ_JBGCDL010000046.1:0-18623 GCF_045105435.1 Kordia sp.
AGATCGAAGAACGCTTTGTAATCGGAGAAATAGATGGCAGTTTATATCAAAAATATGCAAAGAAGTACAAGGATGAAAAAGAAGGAATCGAACAAGAAATTCAAAAAAACAGTTTAGATAGTTCGAACCTTGAAAATTACATTGATAATTCACTCGAATTACTTTGTAACTTACACAATATTTGGAGATTAGGAAATTATAACGAAAAACAAAAGTTTCAAAAACTCATGTTCCCCGATGGAATCACGTATGATCGAAAAAATGATATAGTTCAAACCACTAGAGCAAATTCAGTATTTGAACTAACTCGCTCACTTTCAATAAGTTTTATTAAAAATAAAAACGGACAAAAAAACAAAAATGTTAATTTGTCCGCTCCTGTGACCACGACAGGATTCAAACCTGTGACCGCTGGAGCCGAAATCCAGTGCTCTATTCAGCTGAGCTACGTAGCCAATTCATTCCCGTAAAAACGGGAATCTTTATGTTTAAGAATTTATAATTATTTCGTAATTAATTTGACAATTTTGCCTTTACAATGGTAGAAATGGTTTTTCCATCAGCCCGACCAGCCAATTCTTTAGAAACGATTCCCATCACTTTCCCCATGTCTTTCATTCCAGTAGCACCAATAGCATCAATAGTCATCACAACTACTTTTTCAACTTCTTCTTCGCTTAAAGCTTCAGGTAAGAATTGACTAATGACTTCTGCTTCATCAATTTCAGGAAGTGCCAAATCTTTTCTGTCTTGCTCTAAATAAATTGCAGCGCTATCTTTACGTTGCTTCACTAGTTTTTGTAATAACTTGATTTCATCTTCTTCCGACAAATCTGCATCCGCTCCACTAGTTTTTGCTAATAATATTTCTGATTTTACGGCACGCAAAGCTCTTAAAGCAGTTTGATCTTTGGCTTTCATCGCCGTTTTCATAGCCGTCATTATATCTTGTTGTAATCCCATGATGTATGTATTTTGATGCTGTGAAGATAAAAAATTAAACCCGGAAATAGAACAGCAATTCCCGGGTCTAAAAAACATATATAATAGTACTAAATCTAATTAGTCAACGTTGTCGTGCAAGAAAGAATTGTTATTTCTCAATTGCATATCATCATTACTATCCGTACCTAAACTGGTTCGGGAAGTAGTATTGTCAGTCGTTTTACCTTCGTTAAGCTCAATACCTGCCCTTTTATAAGCTGGCTGTTTCTCAATTTCTTCAATACGATTGACATTATTGTTATTGAATTTATAATTAAATTCTTTTAACTTTCTTTTTCGTTCGTCCGTTCTACTTTTTAAACTCTCTTCAATAGTGCTATGTACTGGATCTGTACTTTCAGCAACTGGAGTTTCTTCAATCGGAGTTTCCACTATTTTCTTTTCAAAAACTATACCATCTTCGGCCGCTTGAGAACTATTTTTTTCAGAAGTTGATTCTTCCTCCATATAGTCATCTAAACTGTAACGCGTAACGCCTTTGTCATGAACTTCTGTCACAGGAATTACTTCCACATGATCGTTTACTTCAATAGCATTTACCTCGTCTGGAGCAGATAAATCAAACTTTACAATATTTTCTTCTTGCTTTGGGGTTTCTTCAGTTACAGAATTCACTAAAGGCATGTCAAAAGTAATCGAAATTTGATCTTCCGCATCTTCTTTTAGATCACCTACCACAAATTCGGGTTCATTTACCTCCATAGACTTAATTTCGTCGGTCAACGTGGTAATAATAAAATCTTCTTCGAGTTTGGTTGCTTTTACTTCTTCATATACAACAGACATATTTTTGATAAGTTCCGTTGTTGGAATTAAATTAAGCGTAGCCGAATCATCAACCAACGTATGACGAATTACTTCCGCCTTTTTTGGTGGAATATCCACTACTGACTGTTGCGGAATTGTCGGCGTTACAACTGAAGTCGATTTTGGAGTTAAATTTTGAACCGCAGGCTGATCGTCCTCTAAGGTGTGAATTACTTTTTTAGATTCCGTATTCACGATTTCGTCCTGTTGATCTACATCAAAACCTGTGGCAATAATAGTTACAGAAATAGCATCTTCCAACGTTTCATCTTCTCCAACACCCATAATGATGTTTGCACTACCACCAGCTTCCGTTTGAATGTGATCGTTAATTTCTCCTATTTCGTCAATCGTAATTTCTTCTGAACCAGAAACAATAAGCAACAGTACGTTTTTAGCTCCTTCAATTTTATTATCATTTAATAGTGGAGAATCTAAGGCTTTCATAATGGCTTCACTGGCACGATTTGCACCTGAAGCATTAGAAGATCCCATGATGGCTGTTCCACTATTAGATAATACAGTTTTTGCATCGCGCAAATCAATATTTTGCGTGTAGTGATGCGTTATTACTTCTGCAATTCCTCTAGAAGCTGTAGAAAGTACTTCATCTGCTTTAGAGAATCCTGCTTTAAATCCTAAGTTTCCGTAAACTTCTCTTAGTTTGTCGTTGTTAATTACAATCAACGAATCTACATGCGAACGCAGTTTTTCAACTCCAACACGTGCTTGCGTATTACGCATTCTACCTTCAAACTTAAAAGGAATTGTTACAATACCTACGGTAAGTATATCTTTATCTTTGGCTAATTTTGCAATTACTGGTGCAGCTCCTGTTCCTGTTCCACCGCCCATTCCGGCAGTGATAAATACCATTTTTGTATTAGTATCGAGCATCATCCCAATATCTTCAATACTTTCCAAAGCTGCTTTTTCCCCAACATCTGGGTTGGCGCCTGCACCAAGTCCTTCCGTTAACGAAACTCCTAATTGTATTTTATTAGGCACTGGACTGTTTTGTAGTGCTTGTGAATCTGTATTACAAATCACAAAGTCTACGCCTTTTATTCCTTGCTGGAACATGTGGTTGATAGCGTTACTTCCGCCACCGCCTACACCGATCACTTTTATTACATTTGATTGATTCTTTGGTAAATCAAATGAAATGTTTCCGAATTCTGTGTTGCTACTCATAATTCTTAAAACTGGTTTTTTATTATTCTGCGTTATCTAAAAAATCTTTCAACTTATCGGCCCATTTTTCAAAGATCGATTTTCGTTCTTTTTTTGGTTCCGATTGTATTGGAGCACTCTTTTGGGTATGTTCTTCGTTGTTTTCGAATGCTGATTCAGCTTCTGAAATTGCTTCTGTAGGTGATTCCACAACTTCTTCTTCAACAACAACTTTTGATTGGTTTTCAACTGCGTTCATTACCAATCCAACAGCGGTTGCGTATAACGGACTTGCCATTTCTGCATCCGAATCGCCTGCTAGATGTTCGTTTGGATATCCAATTCGGGTATCCATTCCGGTAATGTATTCCACCAATTGTTTTAAGTGATTCAACTGGCTTCCACCACCTGTTAACACAATTCCTGCAATTAGTTTTTTCTTTTGTTCTTCATGTCCGTAATTCTTAATTTCTAAGTACGCTTGTTCTACGATTTCAACAACACGTGCATGAATTATTTTTGAGAGATTCTTTAATGTAATCTCTTTGGGTTCTCTTCCTCGTAATCCAGGAATAGACACAATTTCGTTATCCTTATTTTCTCCTGGCCAAGCAGATCCAAATTTTATTTTGAGTAATTCTGCTTGTTTTTCTATGATGGAACAGCCTTCTTTGATATCTTCTGTGATGACATTTCCACCAAATGGAATTACGGCCGTATGGCGAATGATTCCGTCTTTAAAAATGGCCAAATCTGTTGTTCCACCTCCAATATCAATTAAAGCAACTCCTGCTTCTTTTTCTTCCTGACTCAATACTGCATTTGCAGATGCTAACGGTTCTAACGTAATTCCTGCTAAATCCAATCCTGAACTTTTTACACAACGACCAATATTTCTAATAGAAGAAACTTGTCCCACAACTACATGGAAATTTGCTTCTAGTCGTCCACCATACATTCCTATGGGTTCTTTTATTTCAGCTTGCCCATCTACTTTGAATTCTTGCGGAAGCACATGAATAATTTCTTCTCCAGGAAGCATTACTAATTTATATACTTGATTGATTAACAAATCAATATCAGCTTCATCAATTACTTCGTCGGCATTGGCACGTGTAATGTAATCGCTGTGTTGCAAACTACGAATATGTTGCCCAGCAATTCCAACCACAACTTCCGTTATCTTATAATCAGAAGAATCTGTTTCTGCACCTTGCACTGCTTGTTGTATGGATTGAATCGTTTGTGTAATATTATTTACGACACCACGATGCACACCGAGACTCTTGGATTTTCCTACCCCAAGAATTTCGAGCTTACCGTATTCATTTCTTCGCCCAATCATTGCCACAATTTTTGTGGTTCCTATGTCTAATCCTACTGCGATGTTATTGTTTTCCATCCTTACTTATTTTTTGGTGCACACTACCTGATTGGTAAATTTTAAATCAACTTTTGCATAATCGTTCAACGTTTTGTCTTTGGTTGCTTTTTTATAAAACGCTTTCAAATTATTCACCTTCTTCTCTATATTTTTAATGTTGCCAAATAGCACAACAAAATCATTCGTTCTTAATTTTAGATTGAATGTTTTATTTTCATTTTGTACAATGGAGATCACATTCTTTTTTAAGAAGTCATCTTTAACAATATATGTTGCCAGTACATATATATTTTGCAACTCTTTTTTATCTACTTTTCCTTCCACAAATGGAACGTGAGCAGCAGAAACTGTAGACAAAGGCATAGCTTTCCCTTCAGAATCGATGTAATAAGAGTCTTTTGTTGCAACACGCGCAATTGGTGTTCGCTGTTTAATTTTTGCACCAAGAGTCCCATTTACAGATAGATACACTTCTGCATCTTGAATCATTTCATTCGCACGTAAACGCTCCTCTAGAACATCCAAATCTAGGTGTTCTTTTCGTACGCTCGTAACCGAATCCGTATTTTGTATTAACAATTTATTAACCATGGCACGCGTAATGAAATTTCCTTCTCTTTCGAGGAATTTTATGTCCGGATTTTCAATGACACGCGTTGCATTTCTATTCGCCGAAAAGGCATATAGAAAGATTAATATTGCGACAATTGCAATTCCTTTTATGAGATTCCAATTCATTTTCACGTCGTGAACATTTTTTTAATTTTTACTACTTCTGCGCCAATATCTCCCGCGCCAACAGTTATTAAAACATCTGTTGAAATACTTGAAATATGAGCGATTAAATTTTCTTTTGCAACCAATTGTTTTTGGTCATTTTTTATTTTACTCAACAACCAGCTTGAGGTAATTCCTGCAATTGGTTTTTCCCTTGCGGGATAGATCTCTAAGAGAATAATTTCATCAAACTGCGCTAGACTTTCTGCAAATTCATCTGCAAAATCTTTTGTTCTGCTGAATAAATGTGGTTGAAATATTGCCGTTACTTTTTTTCCTGGATACATTTCTCGTACCGCTTGATGCAAGGCATTTATTTCTGTTGGATGATGCGCATAATCATCAATAAACACAAAATCATCTGTTTTTATTTGATATGAAAATCGGCGCTGTACTCCTGCAAATGTCCCCAAAGCTTTGGCGAGGCGGTCGGTTGGGGTTCCTATGATGTCCGCCATCGCGAAAGCTACTAGACCGTTTAATAAGTTGTGTCGTCCGGGAATAAAAAATTGTACGTCTTCAATGATTTTTGTTGGTGTTACAATTTCAAACACATACGCACCATTTTGTATGTGAATGTTTTTTATGTGATAGTCGGATGTTTCTTTGAATCCATATTTGATTCCATCCAACTCAATGTCTTCTTGTACGAATAGTTTTCCGTTTGGTTTGATGCATTTGGTAAATTCGACAAACGAATCTAACAACGCTTCTTTTTTGCCATAGATGTCTAAATGATCGGCATCGGTTGATGTGATGCACGCAATATCTGGCGAAAGCTGTAAAAACGAACGATCAAATTCGTCTGCTTCTACTACCGTAATTTCGTTTCCTTTTAGGATTAAATTGGAGTTATAGTTTTCTGCAATTCCGCCTAAAAAAGCCGTTACATCTGTTCCAGATTCTGCCAATAGATGCCCTAAAATACTAGATGTGGTAGTTTTTCCGTGTGTTCCGGCAACTCCTAAACAGAATGTATCTTTTGTAATTAAACCAAGTACTTCCGCTCTTTTGTATATACTGAAACCGTTTTCACGGAAATAAATTAATTCTGCATGCGAATTTGGAACAGCTGGCGTATAAATGATGATTGTATTTTCTTTGTTCAGATATTCCGCTGGAATTTCTGCAACAGCATCATTCGTGGAAACTTTAATTCCGAGTGTTTCTAAACCATTCGTGATTTCGGTTTTCGTTTTGTCGTAACCCGCTACGTTTTTGTTATTGAATTTAAAATAACGCGCCAAAGCAGACATGCCGATTCCGCCAATGCCTACAAAATAAACGTTATGTATGTTTTTTAAATTCAACCTCTTTTCCTATTTATTCAATAATTTTTCTACTTCATCAACGATTCTCAATGTCGCGTCAGGTAATGCTAATTCTTTTATTTTTTTTCCTAAATCGTATTGCTTTTCTTCTGATTGAATGAGTTCTGTAAACTGTGTTTCAAATTGTGCATCTAATTCACTTTCTCTAATCAAAATCCCTGCATCTTTCTCGGTAATTGCCAATGCATTTTTTGTTTGATGATCTTCTGCTACATTTGGCGACGGAATAAAGATTACAGGTTTCCCTACTATACATAATTCCGATACAGAACTTGCGCCTGCGCGTGAAATGACAACATCTGCCGCAGCATACGCCAAATCCATTTTATTTACAAATTGATGTACTTGCACATGCGCCAATTCATTGTGTTTTTTATAGTTTTCGTAATAGAATTTTCCGCATTGCCAGATCAGTTGTACGTTTTGATCTTTGAAGAAATCCAATTCTTTTTCTATCAACTGATTGATTCTTCTTGCGCCCAAACTTCCACCAATGATTAATACGGTTTTTGCATCTTCTTTTAGCTGAAAGAATGTTTTTGCGGCTGTTCTTTTACTTGTTATTTCTAATAAATCTTGTCGTACAGGATTTCCTGTTTTTATAATTTTTTCGTTCGGAAAGAAGCGTTCCATATTGTCATACGCCACACAGATTTTTTGCACTTGCTTTGCCAACCATTTGTTTGTTTTCCCTGCATACGAATTCTGCTCTTGTATTAACGAAGGCACTTTTCTTCCTGAAGCAATTTTTAGCAATGGTCCACTTGCAAATCCGCCTGTACCAATAACTACATCTGGCTTGAATTTTTTGACAATTTTTCTCGACTTCATCAAACTACTGATGAGCTTGAATGGAAACATCATGTTTTTTAATGTCAGTTTTCGTTGCAACCCTGAAATCCATAAACCTTCAATTTTGTAACCTGCTTGTGGCACTTTTTCCATTTCCATTCGGTCTTTTGCGCCTACAAATAGAAATTCTGATGTTGGATAGCGTTTCTTTAATTCGTTCGCAATCGCAATCGCAGGATAGATATGTCCGCCTGTTCCGCCACCTGATAAGATGATTTTGTATGATTGCTTTTGTTTACTCATGTATCTTTTTGTCGATTTGTTTGTTTGTCAATTTGTTTATTTGTCTTTTGCTGACTCCTTGAATTACTTATTGTCTACTCTAATGTTTTTTTGTCACGAATTCACGAATTATTAATTTATCAATTCGTTCTTTGTTAGCTAAATTTCATTTGAAACACGCTCAATACTAGCATCTCAATACTCAAAACTTATTAAATCAGATTGCTTCACTCAAAACCGCTAACGGATTCTCGTCTTTTTCTTTTTTCTCTAAGAGTTCTTCTCGTTTTTTGCTTACGCTTAATACAATTCCAATAGCTAAACATGTCATCCAAATGGACGTTCCTCCACTACTTATTAATGGCAAGGTTTGTCCCGTTACCGGAAATAATTCTACCGCAACTGCCATGTTTATTAACGCCTGAAATACGATTGGTAATCCGACGCCAATAGCGAGTAGTTTTCCAAATATTGTATCTGCCTTGTGTGCAACTATGACAATCCGAAATAGTAGTAATAGGTATAAGAAGAGCAACGACAAACCTCCTATTAATCCATATTCTTCTACAATAATTGCATAGATAAAATCGGATGCACTTTGTGGCAGTAAGTTTTTCATTTTACTTTTTCCTGAACCAACTCCAACAACTCCACCACTTGCAATAGCGATTTTTGCACGTTCTATTTGATAATTCCCTTTGCTTTCTTCTTGTTTATCTCCGCTCCAATAGTTGGAAACACGATTTTCCCAAGTTTGTATTTTTACTTGTATCGGTCCTGGAATAGCTCTTCCAATGACAATGAATAATAACAATCCAACAATTCCCGAACCTACAACCATTAAGAGATGTCTCCACGGATAACCTCCCAAAAAGCACAACATTAGCACCATTGAAAAAATGATTGCTGTGGTTGAAAAGTTTGCTGGTAATATCAATCCAACTACTAAAAAAACAGGCACCCAAAGTGGCAATATGCTTTCTTTGAAGGTGACTACTTTTTCTTTTATTTTTGATAGATATCGCGCCACATAAATCATTAACACAACACTCGCCAATGTGGATGTTTGAAACTTAATTCCAACCAAAGGAACACGCATCCAACGACTTGCATTGGCACCTCCAATTGTTGTTCCTTGCGCCAACGTGTAGATAAGAAAGAACAATACTATTGGCAACATAATGAGCGACAATCCTCTAAAATAGCGATATGGCATTCTGTGCACTCCATAAATAATGGCAAATCCTAAGAATAGGTGTGATGCATGTTTTACCAAGTATTTCAAAGTATCTCCATCTCCGTAAACATACGCCGTATTACTACTTGCGCTGTATACAGGTAAAAACGAGAATAGCGCTAGCAAGGCAACCACTGCCCAAAGCGCTCTATCTCCTTTTATGTTTTTAAAGATGGTGTTCATTTTTTATTGTTTGTTGTCTGTTGTCTGTTGTCTGTTGTCTGTTGTCTGTTGTCTGTTGTCTGTTGTCTAAAAAAATAAATTTTACATTTAGCATTTATGATTTATAATTTCAACATTATAAGTTTCGTACTGCGGCTTTGAATTGCTTTCCTCTTTCTTCATAGTTTTCGAATAAATCGAAACTCGCACATGCTGGTGACAACAATACATTATCTCCTTTTTCAGCAATTTTGTGTGCCATTTTCACGGCTTCATCCATAGAAGTCGTTTCTACCATTAAATCGGCAACTCTACCAAATGATTCTATGATTTTTGAGTTATCAACTCCTAAACACACAATTGCTTTTACTTTTTCGTGTACTAACGGCAATAAGTCTGCGTAATCGTTTCCTTTGTCAACACCTCCAACAATCCAAACGGTTTGCGTTGTCATGCTTTCTAACGCATAATATGTTGCGTTGATATTGGTTGCTTTAGAATCGTTGATGTATTGAACATTTTGGATTTTTAATACTTTTTCCAAACGATGTTCAACACCTTGAAATCCTGACATACTTTCGCGTATGGTTTGTTTTCTGATGTTTAATAGTTGTGCTACTGCAGAAGCTGCCATTGCGTTTTTTACGTTGTGTTGTCCTTCTAGTGCTAGGGAATCCGTAGGCATAGTTATTGTCTTATTTTGTATCGTTAGTATTATGTTTTTGTCTTTTATATAAGCTCCATTTTCTAGCTTTTTTGTGAGTGAAAATGGTATTAATGTCGATTTTACTTTGTGTGTTTTTAGTCCTTCTACAACAACTTCATCATCTGCATCGTAAATGAGGAAATCGCTTTCTGTTTGATTCATCGCAATTCTAAATTTTGAAGCGATATAGTTTTCAAACTTGTAATCATATCGATCTAAATGATCAGGCGTAATGTTGGTAATGATCGCAATGTGCGGCTTAAAGTCAATGATTCCATCTAATTGGAAACTGCTTAATTCCAACACATACGTATCATACGATTGCGCTGCAACTTGCTTTGCAAAACTGTCTCCCATATTTCCCGCAACTCCAACATTTAATTCACCTTGTTTTAACACATGATGCGTTAACATTGTTGTTGTTGTTTTCCCATTACTTCCTGTAATTCCTACAATCGTTGCATTTGTGAATTGTACTGCAAATTCGATTTCAGAAATCACCGCAATTCCTTTTACTTTTAATTCTTTTACTAAAGGAATTGTATCTGGAATTCCTGGGCTTTTCATTACAACATCAGCATTGAAAAGTTTTGCTTTCGTATGCTGCTGCTCTTCCCATTCAATTTGAAACTGATTCAGAACGTTTTTGTAATGTTCTTTTACAACTGATTTATCTGAAACAAATACATCATATCCTTGCTTCTTTCCCAGAATTGCTGTTCCTACACCACTTTCTCCTGCTCCTAATATGACCAATCGTTGTTTTTGCACTGTTTATAGTTGTTAGTTACTAGTTGTTTGTTGCCGGTTTTCTTACTCGTAACCTTATTTTTTATTTTTATTGATTTGACTTTCGTCGATTTGGTTTCACTCAATACTCACTTCTCACAACTCAATACTTTTTTACCTAAGCTTCAATGTTACTATTGTTAGAATCGCTAGCAAGATTCCGATAATCCAGAATCTGGTTACAATTTTACTTTCGTGATATCCTAGTTTTTGATAGTGATGATGCAATGGTGACATTTTGAATATTCTTCTTCCTTCTCCAAATTTCTTCCGCGTGTATTTGAAATAACTCACTTGCATGACGACGGATAGATTTTCCGCTAAGAAAATTCCGCAAAGGATCGGAATCAGCCATTCTTTACGAATTGCAATCGCAATAACCGCAATGATTCCACCAATGGTTAAACTTCCCGTATCTCCCATAAATACTTGCGCTGGATAGGTATTGTACCATAAAAATCCAATTAATGCTCCTACAAAGGCGGCAATGTAAATGGTGATTTCTCCAGCTCTTGGGATGTACATGACATTGAGATATTCGGAGAAGATTAGGTTCCCAGAAATCCATGCAAATATTCCTAATGTAAGTACGATAATGACCGAAGTTCCTGCGGCGAGTCCGTCAATTCCATCTGTTAGGTTTGCTCCGTTAGAAACTGCCATGATGATGAATATCACAATTGGAATGAATATCAACCATGCGTATTTCGCATAATCTGGATTGATCCACGTAATAAGTTTTGCATAGTCGAATTCGTTGTTTTTTACAAACGGAATCGTCGTTTTCATAGACCGTTTTTCTGCACCGAATTTTTCCGCGGGCGCATTGTTATTCATTACGAGTTCTTGCTGTTGACTGGCAGGTAATTCTTCACGAATAGTTACATCTTGATTGAAGAATAAAGTTGCTCCAACAATGATTCCTAGGCCTAATTGCCCTAGTATTTTAAATTTTCCTTTGAGTCCTTTTTTGTCGTTTTTAAATTTTTTGATGTAATCATCTATGAAACCAATAATTCCCATCCAAATGGTGGTAACTATAAGCAGAATGATGTATATGTTTTCTAGTTTAGCAAATAACAATACAGGAACTAAGGTTGCCAAAATGATGATGATTCCTCCCATTGTTGGTGTTCCTGCTTTTTCTTTTTGTCCCGCCAATCCTAAGTCGCGCACCGTTTCTCCAATTTGCTTTGAACGTAAGTAATTGATGATTTTTTTTCCGAAAATCATAGAAATCAACAACGAAAAAATCACTGCCATTGCTGCCCTGAAACTCAAAAACCCAAATAAGGATGCTCCTGGAAACTGGTATTGATTTTCGAGATATTCAAATAAATAGTATAACATATTGTTTGTTGTTACGCGCTTTTATAATTCGTTATTCGTTGAGATTGTCTAGTATTTCTTTGGCAATTTTGTAATCGTCAAAATTGCTTCGTTTTCCGTTTACTTCTTGATAGGCTTCATGTCCTTTTCCCGCAATAAGAATGATATCGTTTTCATTTGCCATTTGACATGCCGTTTTTATGGCTTGTTTTCTATCAGTAATGGACAGTGTTTTTTTATAGTTTTGCGGTGCTACTCCTTTTTCAATAGCTTCAATGATTTCCATCGGATCTTCGCTTCGTGGATTGTCTGATGTGAATATTGCTTTTGTACTAAGTTCAGACGCGATATTGCCCATTTTTGGACGTTTGGTTACATCACGATCGCCACCACAACCAACTACCGTAATTAATTGTTCGTTTCCTGTGCGAATACTATTGATGGTTTGCAATACATTTTTTAAAGCATCTGGCGTATGCGCATAATCCACAATGGTTGTTACTTTATTTTTTGAGATGAAATATTCGAAGCGACCACTTACACTTTCGAGTTCACTCATTAATCGTAATATTTCAATTTCTTCCAGGCCTAATAATTCCGCCGTAGCGTAAATAGACAAGAGATTGTACGCGTTGAAATTTCCAATGAGTTTTGTCCAAACTTCGTTGTCATTTATTTTTAAGAGTAATCCTGCCAATCTGTTTTCCAAGATTTGCGCACGATAGTCAGCATAGGTTTTTAGCGCGTAGGTATGTTTTTTGGCTTTGGTATTTTGCATCATTACCAAGCCATTTTTGTCGTCAATATTTACCAAACAGAATGCTTCTTTTGGCAATTCGTCAAAGAAGTTCTTTTTTACATCTCTGTATTCGGCAAACGTATCGTGATAGTCTAAATGATCATGTGTGAGATTTGTGAAAATTCCACCTTGAAACACCAAACCAGCTGTTCTTTTTTGATGAATTCCGTGTGAAGAAACTTCCATAAAACAGTATTCTACACCTTCATGATTCATTTTTTCCAAATAATTATTGATGGTTAATGAATCTGGTGTTGTATGCGTTGCTTTGTATTCTGTTTCATCTACCAAAACTTTCACTGTAGAAAGTAGTCCAACTTTGTAACCTGCTTTTTTAAAGAGTTGATATAATAAGGTAGCAATCGTAGTTTTTCCGTTGGTTCCCGTAACTCCGATTAGCTTTAAATTTTCAGAAGGATTTCCATAGAAATTTGACGCCATAATTGCCAATGCGCTACTTCCATTATCAACTTGAATGTAGGTAACTCCGTTGACAATTTTTTCAGGAATTTCATCACAAATTACAGCAATAGCGCCCGATTTTATGGCAGCATCAATATAACTATGTCCATCAAACTCATATCCTTTTATTGCAACAAAGACATCGTTTAATTGCACTTTTCGTGAATCAAAGACCAATTCGCGCACAGTAATGTTTGTATCACCTGTGACCGCTTCAATTTGAACTTTATATAGTATGTCTTTTAGTTTTTTCACGATAGCTCTAGTACAATTCGTTTTTCTGTTCCTATTTTTAAACCTGCTTCTAGTGATTGTTTAGTCACTTTTCCGCTTCCTTTTATTTCTACTCGTAATCCCAAGTTTTCTAGTAATGGAATAGCATCCATTGCGGGCATTCCCACTACATTTGGTATGATTGTTTTGTATTTTAATGCCTTTTGATGATAGTCCTCATAGTTACGTTCTACAGCAGTGTCAACCACATCAATATCTTCAACTTGATCAAAAATTGGTGTGTCTCTATATATTTTGTGTGCAATTTTTTTGAATACTGGACCAGATACATCGGCTCCGTAGTATCCGATTTCTTGAACAGGTTCATGAATGACGACTATGCACGAGTATTTTGGTTCTTCAACAGGAAAGAATCCTGCAAAGCTTGAAATGTATTTTAATTCGCTGCGTTTGCCGCCATAGTTTTTTTGGCAAGTCCCTGTTTTTCCAGCCATGGAGAAGTTTGGCGAATACAAACCGTTTCCAGTTCCGTGTTTTTTCTCCACTACGTTTTGCATCATTTTTTTCACTTTTGCAACCGTTTCTTTGGAACATATTGACGGATTGATGATTTCTTTTTCAATTTTTTGTGCTTCTGCATACCAGTTTTCACGAACTGCTTTTACAAATTGTGGTCGCACCAATTCTCCATTGTTTGCAATAGCATTATAGAAAGCGAGTATTTGTAATGGAGTTAATTCTACTCCGTAACCATACGCCATCCATTGTAGTGAGATTCCGCTCCAATTTTTATCATTTGGATGTGGCACAATTGGTATTCCTTCTCCAGTAATAGGCAAATCTAATGTGTTGTTTAGATTCATACTGTAGAGTCTGTCCACAAATTTCTTTGGATTTTTCCCATAGAAATCATCAATAATTTTTACGATTCCGACATTTGAAGAGACTTCAAACGCTTTAGATGCTGTAATAGTTCCATATCCACGTCGGTTAGAGTCTACCACAGATTTACCATAAAACGTGAGTCTTCCATCTCCTGTATTTACGAGATAATCGCTATCAATTACTTTGTCTTCCAACGCAGCTACTATAGACATGAGTTTGAAAGTTGAACCTGGTTCGTGTTGTTCTCCTATCGCATAATTTTTTATGCGTTCAGAGTATACACCTCTGCTATTTCTACCTAGGTTTGAAATGGCTTTTATTTCTCCTGTAGCAACTTCCATAACTACGACACAACCGTGGTCGGCTTTGTATTTTTCTAATTGCTCTAATAAGGCGTGATGTGCAATGTCTTGAATGTTGACATTTATTGTAGATATGATATCGAAACCATCTTGCGGCTCTAAATCATTCTCATTTGAAACAGGCTTCCATTGTCCTTTTGCTATTTTTTGCTCTACACGGCTTCCTTCTTTTCCACGCAAATGTTTCCCAAAAGCACCTTCTAAACCTACTTTTACATAGTTTCCATCTTTATTTTTTTTCTCAGATCCAATGGTACGTTTTGCAATTTCTCCGATTGGATATTCGCGTACTGTTTTTGATTGGCTGATAAATCCACCTTTGTAAGCGCCCAATTTGAAGATTGGAAATTTTTTGATACGAATGTATTCTGAGTAACTTACATTTTTTGTGATCGGAAAAAACTGTGCTTTGTTTGTACGCGCTTTGGTGATTCTGTTTTCGTGATACGAAGAAGATTTTCCTAGCAATTTTGATAATGAATCTGATAAAGCTTTTACATTATCTGTGAACACTTTTGCATTGACTGTTTTTGTATCAAAAAAGATATCATATTTAGCCACTGAAGTTGCGAGTAAGCTTCCATCGTCGGCATATACATTTCCGCGACTTGGCTCAATAGTGGCGTTACGGAGTGTACTTTCTTCCGCCATTGCTTTGTATTTGTCACCTTCAACAAATTGCACATTCACCAATTGCACCACTACCGCTATCGCGAAGAGAAACATACCTCCTGCGACAAAATATAAACGATTTAATATGTTTTTTTCGGTTACTGACATTGCTTGTTATTCTTGTGACTTTACTCTAATTTTTTTTGGCGGATTTTTAGATGGTGCCAATCCAATTTTAGCAACTTCTTCGGTTATGTGCGATTCCATTCGTAGCCCTTGCAATGCTGTCCTTGAGTCTACAAATTGACTTTTCAGCTGTTTTACTTCATCATTCAGCTTTGCTATTTTGTGCACTTTTTCATCTGCCCAATGCGAACTCGCAATCATTATTAATGCTAAAAACGAAGCAAAAACGATAAAGCGCCAATTTTTGATGGCGTCGTCATTTATAAGGAACTTCCCTTTTAGTATGTCATATATATTTTGCTTCTTCATTGTTACAGTCGTTCTGCTATTCTTAGTTTTGCACTGCGCGCTCTGTTATTTATTTTTATTTCTTCGTTAGATGGAATCATTAGTTTTCCAACTTTTTTGAATGGCACTTCTACTCTACCGTAGAAATCTTTTTCGGGTTCGCCTTCAAATAAACCACTTCGAATAAATCGTTTTACCAATCGGTCTTCGAGTGAATGGTAACTGATCAAACTAATTCTTCCGCCTTCTTCTAAGAGTTCTTGCGTTTGCAATAGAAATTCTTTTAAGACTTCTATTTCTTGGTTTACTTCTATTCGTATTGCTTGATAGATTTGCGCCAATATTTTATGTTCTTTATGATTTGGTAAAAATCGCTTTAACGCAATTCGTAATTCTTCGGTTGTTTTGATCGGTTGTTCTTCTCTGACTGCTATTATTTGTGCAGCAACTGCTTTTGCATTTCTAATTTCTCCATATTGAAACAACACTGATTGCAAGTCTTTCTCTGAATACTCGTTAACAACATTGTATGCTGAAATTTCTCCTTCTTGATCCATTCGCATGTCCAAATCTGCTGCAAAGCGTAAAGAAAAACCACGTTCAGCTACATCGAACTGATGTGACGAAACACCAAAATCACCAAGAATCCCATCTACTTTTTTAATTCCATAAAAGCGTAAGAACTTTTTTAGATGTCTAAAATTTTGACTGATCAGCGTAAATCGCGGATCGTCCAATGCATTGTCAAGCGCATCTTGATCTTGATCAAACGCATATAATTTCCCTTTTTCTCCTAATCGGCTCAAAATTTCTTTTGAATGTCCGCCACCGCCAAAAGTTACATCTACATACACACCATCTTCTTTGATGTTGAGTCCGTCAACCGTTTCTTTTAGTAATACTGGATTATGATATTCCATCTCCATCGTCATTTCCCATTACTTCTTCTGCCAAATCTCCCATGTCGATATCCGAATCGTCTGTAGCTGCATTGTAGTGTTCTTTGTCCCAAATTTCTATAATGTTGATTGCGGACGAAAGCACAATTTCTTTTTTGATTCCTGCAAAACCGACTAAGTCTCTTGGAATCAACAATCTTCCTGCAGCATCGATTTCCACCATTCGAACACCTTTATTAAATCTTCGAATGAAATCGACATTTTTCTTTTTAAAACGATTCAATTTATTTAGTTTCTGCGTCATTAAATTCCATTCGCTCATCGGATGCAATTCTAAACATGAACCAAACAAACCTTCTTTTATCACAAAACCTTCTTGTAATACCGGAGACAACTGCTTTTTTAAATCAGCAGGAACAAGCATTCGCCCTTTGGCGTCTACTTTACATTCGTATGTCCCGATTAAGTTTATCACGTGAGAATATGGTTTACCTATTATAAGATTCAAATATATTGAAAAAATTACCACATTTTACCACATTTTACCACTTTGTTGATAAGTTTTTCCACTTTTCAACTAAAAAGCCCGTAAATACGCTATAAATCAATTCTTTGAAAGTGGGATTTTAAAAACATTACACTCGTTTTTGTCAATATTTTTGTGCAGTTTTGATATTTTTTGAGACATTTAAAAAAAAGCATTTTTATAATTTCGAAATGACTATATTTGTCTCTTGTTAAAAAACTGATAGCCATTAATGAAAGAAAGCTTTAAACAGGAAGGTAAATTCAATTATCTCGAATCAGGAGAAGGAACGCCTATCGTTATTTTACATGGCTTAATGGGCGGTTTGAGTAATTTTGAAGCCGTTACCGAAAATTTTTCAACGAAAGGATATAAGATTTTAATTCCTGAGTTGCCTATTTACACAAAGCCACTTTTAAAGACAACCGTGAAGAATTTTGCGAAGTATGTCCGCGATTTTATTAAACATAAAGAACTCGATAAGGTAATTTTACTCGGGAACTCACTTGGTGGACATATTGGATTGTTGACAACTAAATTGTATCCTGAATTGGTACAAGGTTTGGTGATTACCGGAAGTTCTGGATTGTATGAAAGCGCTATGGGCGATGGATACCCGAAACGTGGTGATTATGAATTTATTAAGAAGAAAAGTGAAGATGTTTTTTACGATCCTGCTATAGCAACGAAAGAGATTGTAGATGAAGTTTTTGCCACTGTAAATAATCGTAGTAAACTGATTAAAACTTTGGCAATTGCCAAAAGTGCTATTCGCCATAATATGGGAAAAGATTTACCTAAAATGAACATTCCTACAGGAATTATTTGGGGAAAGAATGATACGGTTACGCCACCAAATGTTGCAGATGAATTTCACGAATTACTTCCAGATTCAGATTTATACTGGATTGATAAGTGTGGACATGCGCCTATGATGGAACATCCACAAGAGTTCAATGAATGTTTACAAAACTGGCTGACCAAACGTAATTTTTAAGCTACTTTTTTATGAAGATAAAATCTGCCGAATTCGTAATGAGCAACTCGGATGTTGCCAAATGCCCTAAAAATCCGATTCCGGAATACGCTTTTATTGGTCGTTCTAATGTTGGAAAGTCTTCATTGATTAATATGTTGACACAACGAAAGAGTTTGGCTAAAACTTCTGGAAGACCCGGAAAAACACAGTTGATTAATCATTTTAAGATTAATAACGAATGGTTTTTGGTCGATTTACCTGGTTACGGATATGCACGCGTTTCTAAAAGTGCTAAGAAGGTTTTTCAAAAGTTTATTACCGAATATTTTAGAAAACGCACACAATTGGTTTGCGGTTTTGTGTTGGTTGATATTCGTCACGATCCACAAAAAGTAGATTTGGAATTTATGCAATGGTTGGGCGAAAATCAGATTCCGTTTTGCATTATTTTTACTAAAGTAGATAAGCTACGTCCTTCACAAATTGACAAGCACATTGCAAATTATGAAGCAAAGTTATTGGAAGATGTTTGGGAAGAAATGCCGCAGTATTTTGTGACGTCTTCTTCGAAAGCTATGGGACGTGATGAAGTGTTGAATTTTATTGGACAGATTAAT
>NZ_JBGCDL010000047.1:0-72696 GCF_045105435.1 Kordia sp.
TTGTTATCAGCATATAATGTTAATGTAACATTTGCTAATCCAGCTTCTCCGTTATCTAAGATAGCGTCTTCGTTGTTGTCATCATAAACAGTTCCGAAAACATCATAGTTTACAGGAATTAATGCTTCATTGATTCCAAAATTAACATGTACATCATTTGTAGAACCTGTTACGTCAACAACTTCTGGAGTTGTAGATGTGTAAGTTGTAGTTGGTGTATTGTTTGGTACAGTTACAGAAACTAATGTTTCAGCTACCTCAACATTGTTAAATATATAAGAACCGTTTGAACCTGTAACTTGAGAATCAATTACTGTATCTCCAGAATCTAAAACATTATCATTATTGTTATCAGCATATAATGTTACTGTAATTCCTGAAGTTTGAGTTTCTCCTTGTCCACTATTAAAGCTTCCGTTCTCGTTATTATCATCAAATACGAAACCTTCAATCTTGTAAGATACAGGTGGCGTTAAGTTGATATAATCAGATGCATCAGTAATTCTACCAACATCTTCAGAATTTAATCCAGAAATCTCATTTAATGATCCTAACTGAATGCTGTTAAAAGTTCTTAAACTAGATGGCGCCGTATACTTTTGTACAAAACTTTTTGTCTGATAAACGTTTTGAGGACAACCATGGTAGTAATATGTAGTGTATGTTCTTTTGTTTTTTAATAACTGTAGATTGCTGTGCTTATCTTTAGCCATTTGAGCATAAACATCTTCGTTGTTAGCCCAGTCATATCTGTTGCTATTGAAGTTATATGCCTGTACTTGGTAAGAAGTAGCTGCGTACATTTGACCGTTATCACCAACAACGATATCTCCAAGTTCTCCTCTGTAAAGGAAACTAGAGTACCACCAGTTGTCATAAACTGGTCTTCCGTTTGCTACAGATGTTGTTTGTCCAGAAGCATCAGATAATCCATTGAAACAAATCTCTAATAAGTACATGTAGTTGTTGTATGTACTGTGAGAATAACTTTGTGTATAACCGTCCGAATAAGTTTGCGCAGTTGAGTTAGTACCTCTTTGTTGTAATTCACCGTCATTACCTGTAGCATTAGGGTCTTCTGGTAATTCTACTTCTGGAATGTAATCGTTTACATTGTCATTCAATTCGTTTGCTTCTTCAGCTTCGATAATAGCGAAATCTTCAGGATTCTCTCCGTTTCCGTCTCTTCCTCCGTTATCCTCTTCAGTTGCCATAGCCACTGGAGTGCTCGTTCCTCTAGTAGTAAACATACCTGTCGACACTGTTCCTGCCGCTCTTTGGTTGTCACTTAACTCATCTTTAGGATTTGAGTTACCAGAAGTTCTTCTTCCATCTCTGTAGTAGTAGCAATACACAGGATATTCCATTGCGAAATATAATTTCCCGTTATAAAAAGTTCCTCCACCAGAAGCGAGACCTCTAGAAGAATACGCGTGACCAGTACCTGTAAAAAAGTGTCTTACTGATCCAAAGTTTTTATGTGTATTTGTGTACACATTGTAACCATAAATTGTCCAGTTGTAACTAGAGATATGGTTAGAAACGTAAAGAACCCATCCCGTAGCCTGATCACTAGCGATAGAGTTAATTTCGTTTACATAAGGTGATGTTGCCAACAACGTAGCGTGGTACGTGTTCATGTCGAGGGCGTAAATTCTTTTTCCCGCAGAGATGATAACCGAGTTATCATTTGTGGTCATCATTTCATTCTCGACAACATTTTCGCTTGTGGGCATTGAATTTGCGAAAACATTCGTCAGTCCTAATAAGGCTGTTAGGACCAAAAGAGTAATTTTAGTCTTCATTGATTTGCTGTTTAGTTAACTATTATATGTACCATCGTACACTAATAGGTTTTGTTTAAAATAAGTTTGGGGTGAGCGGCTTAATTCTCGAAGACAAAAATATTTGGAATTCTTCTAATAAACAGACAACAGGTTTTTCTTTTAGATAAAACGTCATTAAAATCGAGAAAAAGCATTTTATGTAGTCCATAACTTACGTTAATGTAGGTATTTACCTTATTGGTGTTACGGTTTCTGTGTTTATTATGGATAAATATTGAAGATAAAACTAACAATCATTAGCAAAAGTAGTAAAGTATCGGCAATCCTTTTGTTTTCCATATTTTCTAGCAAATTTGCCATAAAAACGGCTAATGGAAATAGCAATAAAAGTTCCGTATTTTGAGTCACATTTTTAGCAAATAACACGTATGTAATCCCTATAAAAAACAGTGCTTTAGTTAGTAAAAAAGAAATCTTTTTTTGAGAAGAATACGTTTTGTATTTTAGAAAAAATATTACAAAAATTATGCTAAAAAGCATGGTAATGAATAAATGTAGCGCAATTCGTCTATAACTTGTCGCTGAATAGTTAATTTTTATATCAAACTGAAATAATGGGTTTATAAGAACGCTTTGCTCCATACTACATAGGTATACAATATATAAACCAATGACCACAACTACACCAATAAAAGGAACAAGCCAATTTTTATAATCGCCCGATACATACATCAAAATTCCAACGTACAAAACAACAAAATATACTACAATCCACGAATCAAACAAAAGTGCTACACTTATATATAAGGATGCATCAAATATTTTCTGTTTTACACTTCGTAACGATCCCAATGTAATAATCCGTCTAAAAGCAAAAAGCAACAATAAGTATATACAAACAATCTTTATATTGTCGAAAATAGAAGGAAATAATCCCAAAAAAATAGTTGCCAAAAAAAGCGCAAAATCGTTTTTCTGCGTCAAATCGTTCTTCTTTACAATGAAATTGGTCATCAATAAAGAAAATAACAATAAAATTAATACCGGAATTTCTAATAATAACAAAGCATGCTCAAACACCTTATCACTTGAAAATAAGTGTATTACAAAATACACAAGCAAAATTCCTGTGCAGAGAATAAAATTTATTGGTTTTGATTTGCCAAAAACGCTTGTTATCATTTGAGGTTTTTATATTTTTGTAGTGTAAATATAATATGATTTATCGATGAACAGTCTATTTGAAGGAATTGCATACTTATTTGAAGAAATTTTATTTCTACCATTTAACGCATTGCGCGCATTAGAATTAGAGAGTTGGACATTAGCCAACGGATTAAATTGGATTTTTATGTTAATTGCTGCTGCCGCAATGATTTATTGGGTGAAGCAATTGAAAAAATTTGATAAAAACGACAACGAACGTAAAGATGTAACTTCGCACTCTTATTTATAAGTCGAAACCAATATCTTTTCTATAATACATCTTATCAAAATGTAACTTTTTTATGTTTTGATAAGATTTTTTTATGGCTTCTCCATACGTTGGCGCGTGCGACGTAATAGCAATCACTCTTCCGCCATTGGTCAATACTTTTTCTCCTTCTAGTTTTGTGCCTGCGTGAAATACAATAGATCCTTCAATTGTTTCCGCTCCTGTAATTTCTTTTCCTTTTTCATACGCTTCCGGATATCCGCCAGAAACCACCATAATTGTTGTAGCAGCTGCTGGTTTTATATTGATATCGATCTGATCTAAAGATTGTGTACCAACTGCTTCCAATACGTCAAGTAAATCATTTTCCAATCGTGGAATAACAACTTCTGTCTCCGGATCGCCCATGCGCACATTATATTCTATCACAAACGGATCATTTCCAACTTTGATCAATCCGATAAACACAAAGCCTTTGTACGGTAAGTTATCTTTTTGAAAACCTTCCACTGTCGGTTTGATGATGCGTGTTTCAATTTTTTTCATAAACTCCGCATCTGCAAATGGTACTGGCGATATTGCGCCCATTCCGCCAGTATTTAATCCTGTATCACCTTCGCCAATTCGTTTGTAGTCTTTTGCCGTTGGAAGCGTCACATAGTTTTTTCCATCTGTAATGACAAAACAACTGAGTTCAATTCCATCTAAGAATTCTTCAATGACAACTTTCGTACTTGCGTTACCAAATTTGGCATCGACCAACATTTCGCGTAATGCGTCTTGTGCTTCTTGTAAATCCTTAATGATCAACACGCCTTTTCCGGCAGCCAAACCATCTGCTTTTAATACATACGGCGATTGTAACGTGGTCAAAAATTCGCAACCAGCTTCTACAGTATCTTTGGTAAAACTTTCATATGCAGCCGTTGGAATGTTGTGACGCATCATAAATTTTTTAGCAAATTCTTTACTTCCTTCCAATTCGGCAGCTGCTTGTTGCGGACCAATAACGTGAATTCCTTTTAAGGCATCGTCATTCAAAAAATAATCGTGAATTCCGTTTACGAGCGGATCTTCTGGGCCTACCACAACCATTTCAATATTGTTTTCAATCGAAAATTTCCCAATCGCATCAAAATCGTTCACATGCATCGCTACATTTTCAGCAATTGCCGCTGTTCCTGCATTTCCTGGCGCAACATATAGTTTGCCTAATTTTGGACTTTGTGCCAATTTCCATGCAAATGTGTGTTCTCTTCCTCCTGATCCTAAAACAAGAATGTTCATAGTTGTGTTGTTTGTTGTGGTTTTATAAAGAAATGTTCTATTAAAAATCGAATTAAATAAAAACCCGATTTGAAAGCCCCAAATTTAAGCGCCTTTCTGTAAATAGCATAGTTGTATTTTAATAAATTTAGTTTATTGGACGAAATCGAATTTTCACGCACACGATATCTTGCTAAAGGAGCTTCCAAACTATAGGCAAAATCTACTTTTTTAAGTAATGCAAGCCACAATGCCCAATCTTGACGTTTCCGAATGTTTGGCATGTATACTTTACCGAGTTTTTCCGCATTATAAATTCCCGTAAGGTTGCCAATATAATTGCTTTTAAGCATTTTTGAGAAATCTACTTTTGGCAATGCTTTGATCATTTTTCCAAGCGATTTTCCTTGCTCGTCCATCAATTCGTAACTCGTAAAACTCACGGCAATGTCTTTTTTTTGCATGAATGCGATTTGTTTTGTGAGCTTTTCTGGCTTCCACAAATCGTCTGCGTCTAAAAATGCAATATACGTTCCTGTAGCGTTTTCTATGGCAGTATTTCGTGCGATAGCGGCACCAGAATTGGTTTCCAATACATGAATTTTGATACGATCGTCTAAAGCGGCATACTTTTGTAAAATGGCTACAGTTGTATCTGAGGAAGCATCGTCCACAATCACTAGTTCCCAATTGGTATAGGTTTGCGCACGGACAGATGCAATGGTTTCCGAAATAAAGGCTTCGGTATTGTAAGTTGGCGTAATGACAGAAACTAACGGTTGATGCATAATTAGTATGCCTTTTTTTCTCCTTTAACGATGTTGGCAATGGTTTCAAAGATAATTTTTATGTCTAAGAACAACGACCAATTTTCAATATAAAATATATCGTATTTGATACGATTAATGATGTCTTCATCATTTTTTATTTCGCCGCGATATCCTTTTACTTGTGCCAAACCAGAAATTCCAGGTTTTACGCTGTGGCGGAATACAAAGTTGTATTTGTCAATTTTTTTGGCGTATTCTTTTGTGTACGGAATCATATGTGGTCTTGGTCCTATGACAGACATGTCGCCTTTGAGTACATTAAAAAACTGTGGCAATTCGTCAATACTCGTTTTTCGGATAAATCGTCCAATTTTAGTCACGCGCGAATCTTGCTCCGTTACATGTTCGTAGTTAGAATCGTTGTTATTGGCAAGCGATCTAAATTTGTAACAATTAAATTCTTTGTAATTGATTCCGTTTCGCACATGTCGGTAAAAAACAGGTCCTTTTGATTCTAATTTAATCAAAATTGCCATGAGCGGAATTAACCAAGAAAGCACGCAGATAATGATAATTAGAGAAAACGCAATATCAAATCCGCGTTTAATAAATCGGTTGATATTATTATTTAAAGCCGTTTCTTGAATTGATAATACTGGCAAATAATTGTAATAATCAGTTTTTAATCGCTTGGTAATCAGTTTTTTTGTGTTTGGAATGAACTTAATATTGATCATATTCAAACTCGCATATTTTACATAATCATTTACGTGTTTTTCCGAAAGTTCATCAATAGCGCAGTAAATTTCGTCGATTCCAGTTTCTTGTTCTATAAATTCAAAACTCTCTTCAATCGTCCCTTTAATGAGTTCATTTTTTGTATCGCTAAAAATACCTAACAATTTATAACCAAGGTCTTTGTTGTTTCTAAACAAGCGCTCCAATTCTTGCGCACCGGCATTAAAACCAATAATAATGACTCTGCGAATGTTTCCATCTAAAACAGAGCGGTATTTTTTAAGTCCGTAATACCCAATTATTTTACCCAAACCGATAATTCCAAAACTCAGCATTAAGTATTTAAACGTGACAAATGCTGAAACATTGATACTTCTAAAAATACCGATAAATGCATACATAATCAGCGTATACGCAAATAATTGTTTGATGACTAAGGATAAAATATGTGGCACCGACGAGAATCGATACACACTATAAAATCTTAAAAAGAAAGAAGATAACGGCCAAAAAATAATGGTGTATATGATGAATAATAAGTGCTTATTATTCCAAAAACTCGATTCAAAAAAGTATAAATCTTGATCGTTAAAGTCAAAAAAGAAAAAGACAAGAATATTGATGACGCACAAGTCGAACACCATAAAAAATGGTCGCAGGAGCCATGAATATCTTCCTTTTACATGCATGGTTTACATTCTTGTATAGGTTGAAAAATCTTTGTGTTCTTTTTTGAATAATTCGCTTTCTGGCAACGATTTAAAATATTCGTACGTGCGTCGCATTCCTTCTTTTCGGTCTACTTTTGGTTCCCAATTAAGGATTTCTTTTGCTTTACGGATATCTGGTTTTCGCTTTAGCGGATCGTCTACAGGTAATTCTTTGTAAATTACTTTTTGCTCAGTTCCTGTCAAACTAATAATTTCTTCAGCAAACTCACCAATAGTGATTTCATGCGGGTTTCCAATGTTTATAGGTTCTACATAATCACTCATTAATAACCTAAAAATTCCTTCTACTTGATCGGTTATGTAACAGAATGATCGTGTTTGCGTTCCATCACCAAAAACGGTTAAATCTTCGCCGCGTAATGCTTGTCCAATAAATGCTGGAATTACACGTCCGTCGTTCAATCGCATTCGTGGTCCGTAGGTATTAAAAATACGCACAATACGCGTTTCCAATCCGTGAAAGCGGTGATATGCCATTGTAATGGATTCTTGAAAACGTTTGGCTTCGTCATACACACCGCGTGGTCCAATGGTATTTACGTTTCCGTAATATTCTTCGTGTTGCGGATGCACTAACGGATCGCCATATACTTCGGAAGTAGAAGCAATTAAAATACGTGCATTTTTTTCTTTTGCCAAGCCTAATAAATTATGTGTTCCGAGCGAACCTACTTTTAAGGTTTGAATTGGAATTTTCAAATAATCTATCGGACTTGCCGGTGAAGCAAAGTGTAAAATATAGTCTAGTTTTCCAGGTACGTGTACAAATTTAGTAACATCGTGATGGTAAAACTGAAATTCTTTAAGATGAAATAAGTGTTCTATGTTACGAATATCTCCCGTAATAAGGTTGTCCATACCAATAACGTGATATCCTTCATTAATGAAGCGATCACATAAGTGTGAACCTAAGAATCCTGCGGCTCCCGTAATTAGAATTCGTTGCATAGCATTGGTTGGTTTAGGGTTTTATAATACGTCTTTACGTCCAATAGAAAAATAGGTAAATCCTTCTCTTTCCATGTCGGCTACGTCATATAAATTTCTACCGTCAAAAATGATCGGTTGGTTTAGGTTTTCTCTTAGTTTTTTGAAATTTGGCGTTCTAAATATGCTCCATTCGGTACAAATAATTAACGCATCTGTATTTTCAATAGCGCCGTACATGCTGTCTGCATATATTAATTTATCCCCTAATTTCTTTTGAACGTTTTCCATGGCTTCAGGATCAAAAACTTTCAGTTTTGCGCCTTTCGCTAGTAATTCGTCAATGATATATAATGATGGCGCTTCGCGAATGTCATCAGTTTCTGGCTTAAATGCCAATCCCCAAAGTGCAATTGTTTTTCCTGTTAAGTCGTCTCCTAAGTGTTGTAATACTTTCGGAATTAACGCTGTTTTTTGCTTATTATTTACATTGATAACGGCGTCTAATATTTGAAAATTGTAATGGTTGTCTTTTCCTGATTTGTGCAATGCTTTTACATCTTTCGGAAAACACGATCCGCCATAGCCAATTCCTGGAAATAAGAAACGTTTTCCAATACGTGAATCTGTTCCCATACCGATACGAACCTTGTCAACGTCTGCGCCTACTTTTTCGCAGAAGTTCGCAATCTCGTTCATAAAGGTAATTTTAGCCGCTAAGAACGAATTAGCAGCATATTTTGTAAGCTCTGCCGATTTTTCATCCATGATTAAAATCGGATTCCCCGAGCGTACAAACGGTTTGTATAAACGCTGCATGAGTTTTGTAGCACGTTCTGAACTTGAACCAATAACAATACGTTCTGGTTTCATAAAATCGTCTACGGCAAAACCTTCGCGTAAAAACTCTGGATTTGATACTACGTCAAATTCAACTTTGGCGTGTTCGGCAATGACAGCAGTCACTTTTTCGGCAGTTCCAACGGGTACGGTACTTTTGTCCACAATAACGCGGTATTCCGTCATCAGTTTACCAATGTTTTTGGCAACACCAAGCACGTACGATAAATCGGCAGAACCATCTTCATCTTCTGGCGTTGGCAATGCTAAAAATATAATTTGTCCGTGTGCTAATCCATCTTCGAGTGAAGTGGTAAATTTTAAACGACCTGCGTTTATGTTTCTATCAAAAAGTATATCTAAATGAGGTTCGTAGATAGGAACTTCACCATTTTGCATTCGGGTTACTTTGTTTTTATCAATATCAACACAAAGTACATCATTTCCAGTTTCAGCTAGGCACGTTCCTGTAACTAGTCCTACATATCCTGTTCCAACAACAGTTATTTTCATGCGTTATTTTTTATTTCTTTTAAGCTTTAATTTCTAGTAAAATTAAGACTCTTTATTTGATATTTTATTTCTTAATCGTTCCTTAGGATACTTTTTTGTCTGATAATTTTTTGACCTTGGTATCTTTTTCTTTTTTGTCTAATTCTTCATAAGAAGAGTTCATACTTTTATATTCAGGAACCAATGCTTTCATGCGTTTTACAACTGCTAGTTTGTCAAATAATGAAGCAGAATCGATCAACTCAGCAATGTTTGTATTTATTTCTTCGTAATCATACATTTCACCACGTGCAATCATAATTTTTTCGTTATATGTTGGCAATGTGGTTGATTTGTCGTTTAGTAATTCTTCATATAATTTTTCACCTGGACGCAACCCAATGATTTTTATATCGATGTCTTTGTAAGGTATAAATCCTGCTAGTTTGATGATTTTCTTCGCCAAGTCAATGATTTTTACCGCTTCTCCCATGTCAAATATGTAGATTTCTCCACCATTCCCCATGGCTCCAGCTTCTAGTACTAATTGACACGCTTCTGGAATGGTCATAAAGTATCGAATGATATCTGGATGCGTAATGGTTAGTGGACCACCTTCTGTAATTTGACGCTTGAATAATGGTACTACTGAACCGTTTGAACCTAATACATTTCCAAAACGCGTCGTTACGTAATTGGTTACATAGCGATTGTCATTTTTGAATGCTTCTTGCAAGGTTTGCACATATATTTCTGCAATTCGCTTGGAAGCTCCCATCACATTACTTGGGTTTACCGCTTTGTCCGTAGAGACCAATACAAATTTGTCTGTTTGAAATTTTAAAGCCGTATCTGCCACGTTTTTAGTTCCCATCACATTGACAAAGATTGCTTGTGAAGGATTGTCTTCCATCAACGGTACGTGTTTGTACGCTGCCGCGTGATAGACTACTTGTGGCTTGTAGAGTTCAAATATGTTTTCTAGCTTTTCTTTGTCGCGCACATCTGCAATAACGGCTTCAAAGTCCAAGTCTGGAAAGTTTGCTCTAATTTCCATTTGTATTTGATACAATGGTGTTTCCGCTTGATCAACAATGATTAGTTTTTGCGGATTGTAATTTGCAACTTGTCGCGCAATTTCACTACCAATTGAACCGGCGCCACCTGTGACTAAAATTCTTCGGTCGTACAATTCTTTCGCGATAAGCTTATTGTTTAAGACTATTGGCTCTCTTTCGAGTAAGTCTTCAATTTGTACATTTTGTATTTGTTGCGCTAGGTTTACGTTTTCCTTATCTTCCATATCGGAAACAATTGGCGCTCTAAATACTTTAAAGTTATGTTCTAAACATTCATCTACAATTTTGATACGTTCTTCTTGCGTCATTGATTTGTCTGCTAAAATGATCGCATTTGCACCATGCGCACGCAATATTACAGAGAGTTTTCTTTTGTAATGAATGATAGGTAATCCTAAGATTTCTTTACTTCGGTTTTTTCCTTTTTTGTCAATGAAGCCAATGAGTTTATATCGAATTGGACGTTCTACTTTGAGTGCGTTTGAAATGGCAATCGCGTTGGAATCAATTCCGTAAATCATCACGTTTATTTGATCGTCTTTGGCTGCATGATCAAAATATGCTTCAAATACTTGCTTTACTAATACTCTGAATAACAATAGAAAAGAAAACGACATTACAAAGTATATGAACAGTCTAGGAATTAAGAATAGATTGTTCCCTCTAAACATTAAGTGTGAAGAGTTTACGATGAGTAATGTGATTAAAGTGGCTAACGAAGCTAGGAAAAATTTAATTGCATCAATGAATGTTGAGTGACGAATTAATCCTGCATACGTTCTAAAGAATATAAAGAATAACAGGTTTGTGATTAGAATTAATCCAGAGTTTGGAGAAATTCCAAAGAATGATTCTGAAGATAAACTAAGATCTGTAATGTTGATATTGTTGACAATGACGCTTGTCACAATCACCGCTACACAACAAATAAACATGTCAAAACATAAGATAAGCCATCTTGGTAAATATCCTATGTTCTTAAAATCAATGCGTTTTTTGCTTGATTTAAAGACTTGTTTTATTGCCTCTTTTATGTCTCTTGAATTCGATACCTTCATTTCTCAAAAAAACAGATTCGTTTTGTTTAACGTTACAAATTACTTAATTTATTTGTTTCTATGCTAGAAAAGCGCCTATAACTTGTGCAATACGCTCTTTTTCTTGTGTAGTTAGGTTTGATCCTGATGGTAAACACAATCCTATATTGAACAAATTTTCACAAACATTTGTTCCGTAATACGGATATTTTTCAAATATTGGCTGCAAGTGCATTGGTTTCCAAAGCGGTCTTGATTCTATGTTGTCTTCCCACAAGAAAAGGCGTAAGTCTTCACGAGAAAAACCTGCTACACTTTCATCAACGGTGATACAACTTAACCAATGGTTTGAGAAATAGTCGTCGTTTGGCTCTTCAAATACGGTAACTCCTGCCACATCTTTGAAGATGTTTTTGTAAAATGCTTGCATGCTTCTACGCAATGCAATGTGATCGTTTAAGACTTCCATTTGTCCTCTACCAATTCCGGCTACAATGTTGCTCATGCGGTAATTGTATCCAACTTCGGAATGTTGGTAATGTGGTGCATCGTCTCTAGCTTGTGTTGCTAAGAAAATGGCTTTCTTTTTGGCTTCTTCGTCATTACAAACAATAGCACCGCCACCAGATGTTGTGATGATTTTGTTTCCGTTGAACGATAAAGCAGCATATTCACCAAAGGTTCCACAACTTTTTCCTTTGTAGGTTGAACCTAATGATTCGGCGGCATCTTCAATGATTGCAATTTCATATGTGTTGGCAATTGCCACTATTTCGTCAATTTTTGCAGGCATTCCATATAAGTGAACAGGAATGATTGCTTTTGGCTTTTTTCCTTTTGCGATTCTGTCTTTGATTGCCGCTTCTAAATGAATTGGGCACATGTTCCATGTATCGGCTTCGCTGTCAATAAATACAGGTGTTGCTCCTTGGTATAGAATTGGATTCGCGGAAGCTGAAAACGTCATACTTTGACAAAGTACTTCATCGCCAGCGGTTACTCCAGCTAAGATTAGTCCTAAGTGAATGGCAGCCGTTCCTGAGCCTAGCGCACCTACTTCTTTTTCGGTGTTTAGAAACTGCTTTAAATCGTTTTCAAATCCTGTTACATTTGGTCCAAGTGGAGCGATCCAATTCGTGTCAAATGCTTCCTTTATGTAGGATTGTTCGTTTCCGCCCATGTGCGGAGATGAAAGCCAAATTCTTGAGTTCATAGTTATTCGTTGTTGTACTTTTTTATTTTTCCTGGGTTTCCTACGACTACAGCAAAATCGGGAACGTCTTTTATGATGACTGCGCCCGCGCCAATAGTTGCCCATTTGCCAATTTTTACATTTGGAATTACAATCGCACCTGCGCCAATATGTGTTCCTTCTCCAACGCTTACATTTCCTGTAATGGTTGCGTTTGGTGATATGTGTGCAAAGTCGCCAATAGTGCAATCGTGTTCAATGATTGCTGCTGTATTGATGATGACATGTTTGCCAATGTTGGCAGCTGCGTTGATGTTGGTTCCGTTCATAACAACCGTTCCTTCTGCTATGGTTGCTGAAGATGAAATGGTTGCTGTTTTGTGAATGAGTATTGCAAAGTCATTTGTTAGTTTTTGGCTGATGATTTTACGAATTTTATTGTTTCCTATGCTGATTAGGAATTTGTTATCAGTATATTTTGCCATTTCTACTGACGTCACGACCGGAATTCCCTGTAGAAATTCGCTTTTCGGTTGATCGTCAATGAACGCTTCAACCACAATGTTTGTGCTTGTTGCTACATCTTTGACCACTTTTCCGTGTCCGCTAGCGCCAAATAGACAAATTTTACTCATTTATTATCGTTTTATTATTGCTGTCGCTTACTTTTTTGTTTTGATTTTCAGCTACTTACAATTTTTTGTATGGTTTGCAATATTATTTTCAAATCTACTAAAAAACTTCTAGTGTGGTAGTAGTGTAGATTCATTTTAATTTTATCGGGGTAAATTACTTCGTCGTTGTATTGTTTTGGGTCTTTTTTGGACGCCAATAATTGTTCTTCGTTTATGTATTTTAAGGCGGCTTCGGAAGTCATTCCTGATTTTAGTGTTAGAATTTTTCTGTTTTCGCCTTCGAGCAAATCGTAATATCCAGGCAAATCGGGTCGCGGTCCTACAAAACTCATTTCGCCGATGAGTATGTTGAGTAGTTGCGGCAATTCGTCAAGTTTTGTTTTTCTAAGAAATATGCCCCATTTTGAGGTTTTTTTTCCATTAGCAAATAACGATTTGTATTTGAACATCGTAAACGATTTGCCGTGTTGCCCTATTCTGGTTTGTAAAAATAAACCGTTGGACTGCAACGTTACTGTTGTAACTATCCACAATAAAAACATTGGCACAAGCAATACGACAAGTAATGTAAAGGAAAGAATAATATCAAAAATACGTTTTCCGATCATTACGTGTCTTTTGGAGTTTTATTTTTTGGAATGCTTTGCGCGATATAACTTTTCACCTTTTGAACGCCAATAATTACACCATGATAAAACATAGTGCTATTGCAGGTATTTTTTATAGGTTTGGAGTTGTTTTGTACTGTTGATACCAACGATGGTTGATAGCACCGTTTTATGGTTTTCTACAAATTGTAAACTACTGATGATTTCCGCATCAATGTCTGTTGCGTTTTCAATGAGTTTCCCGGCAAATAAAGGTCGTATTGCAATGAAAGGAACGGAATCGGCGAATTCTTGGTATTCCAATTCTCCTTTGTTTAAATACGTTACTAAACCATCTACCTGATTTAATTCTAGTACTTTTTTGGCAAAGTTTACAGAGTATGGGAAGCTGAAGGAGGTTTTTATTTTACCTTTCTTTTTTAAGTCTTCTATACTACTTGTAATTTCTTCTTGCTGATCTACTAAGGTTTGCAAGCGATCTGCATCGTTTATAGGTTTTGATCGCACCAACCATTGCAATACATCTATACAATCTGTTTGCAATGTTTTTAGTTGCTTGTCTACGCGTTCTTCTAATATTTTAGCGGAAAACGCATCGTCTTCAAAATGTGGAGAAGATAGTTTTACAATGTGCTTGACATGTTTTCCTTTTCCAGATTTTTCCAATGCTTTTGAATATAGCTCATACGAACTATATTCAAAAGATGAATGGTGTGTGTGTATTCCTATTTCGTGCCCTTCATTGATGATATTGACAACTTGATTTACTGTCAATTGTTTGTCATGAAATCGCATCGTACCAAGCGTAAGTTTGCTTAGGTTTAGGGTTTGTTTTATTCTTTCCACTTAAATCCTGTTTTCCAGATAAAACGGTCGTCTGTCTTTCTTACGTCGTATGAAGTTCGTCCATGTAAAACGAGTTCATCCCACCATAATACAGCTTCTCCTGGGTTAAGTGTTACTTGCTCAATCATGTGCGAATGCGCCACGTAGTTTTGTAAAAAGTCGAAAAAATCTTTGTTTAACGCTTTGTTTTCCTCAGTTTCTTCTTTGTCTACACAGTAAAAGTTGAAGTTAAAGTGAATGAGTCCATCTTCTTTGATGTCGATGATTTTTTCGGTACGTTCTTCACCTGCTTTTTTGTAACGAACTGGCGTTGATTTTAGTTTTGCAAGTAATTCAGGAGCGTTTTCCTCCATGTATTCTATAAGTACATCACCATCAATAAATGTAGTTGCGCCACCTTTTACAGCTTTATTGATGCTATAGAATAACATGATATCCGCAGGATCTTCAATGTATGATTCGTCCGTGTGTAATGGTTGTGCATTTTTACTGTGTCGGTATGCAGAAAGATCTGGAATATCGGCATCATAGCGAATTTCCAACCATTTTTCGTGTGTTTGTGCGCCTTCATTTTTGAAGTCTTCTCCAATATTGATAGGAATTCCTATTTCATCAGTAAGGACTTCATAAAATGCACGAAGGTCACCTAAATACCATTCAGGAACTACTTTCACAACTTTGTTGTTTTTTAAAACTTCCTTTACTGTTTTTGCAGCTTCAACAGGATCATTTGTTCTTAATTTAACATCAGTTATAAACTCCATAATTTTTTGATTTAATTTATACTTCTAATTAACATGAAAGCTTCAGCGGCGTGTTTCCCTACTGTTGCTCCTCTAAATTTGGCTAGTGCATCAATGGCAACTACCGATCGAGAATGAGGAAATTCTTTTAACTGGCTTTCAAATTTACGCATTGCCTCTATTTTTAGCTCAATATAATTTGAGATATCTTCAAAAACATTTGGGATAAAGGCATCATCACCGAAAGGTGCGCCCCATTCTGTCTCTGATAAGGTTTCATAACAGTAAATATTTTGTACGGAACAATTGTTTACTGGTTTTATAGCTACTAAAGAAGATTCAAATACCATTCTGTGGTCTTTGTGAAGATCTCCTCTGTGTGGCAAATATACCGTTTCTGGTTGGTATGTTTTTACAATTTCCGAAACCGCATTCGATATTTTATACGAAGGCGTTTGGTCTAGTATGGGTGCAGGAAAGTCAAAGAATATAGTTTCTGAGACTCCTAAGAATTCGTGTGCTACTTTGGCTTCGGTACGTATTACTTGTACGTCTGCTGCTGAGTATAGTTCTTCGGCACCTTTTGTGACTACTAATACTCTCACCTCATCACCATTTGCTATGTGTTTAGCTATGACTCCTCCACATCCTAATATTTCATCATCTGCATGAGGTGCTATTACTAGAATTTTCATTTTAATTTATTTTTTAATTGTTGTATTTCCTTTTTTAGTTTGAAAAGTTCTAAGTCTATGTAGTATCCTAGTTTTTGTCCGACTTTTAGTTTTTCTTCTAATTGATTTCCTTTAAAATCAAATAATTCGTATTCGGTTAGCCACAATAATCCGTCGCCTGTTTGCACTAAGGCATCGCCATGTTCATTTACATCTAAAATTCTTCCTGTAACTCCCGTAATTTTTAGATTTTTTTCGGGTCTGGCTTTCCAAATAAGTACGCGTATGTTTTCTTTGAACGAAAATGCGCCTGGATGCGGCCTTGAAGAAGCTCTGATGAGTTTGTATATTTCTATGGCAGGTGTTTCCCAACTGATACAACCATCATTTGGCGCTCTTCTGCCGTAATAGTTTGCTATGTTGTCATTTTGCGGCACAGCTTTTATGGTTCCTTCTTTTAGTTGTGGCAACCAATTGTCTAATGCTTTGTTGATGGCATCAATCATTTTTAGTTCAAAGTCTTCCGCATAGTCGTCTTTGCCAATGTCAAATAATTGTTGTGCTAGGATTGGACCACTGTCTACTCCATCATCAATAAGAAAAAAATTAGCTCCAGCCTGTTTTTCATTTAAGATAGACCAAGCTATTGGCGCTCTTCCTCTTCCTCTTGGCAAACTCGTTGGATGAAACCCAACAACTCCGTGTGTGGCACTATTGATGAGATCGTCACCAATAAGCTGTGAAAGTCCTACTACAAATAGTAAATCTGGTTTCCAGCTTTTTACTTGTGCAACAATGGTTTCGTCATTTATTTTTACAAATGGTTTGTAATCTAAATCATTTTCGAGCGCAACGGGTTTTAGTAATGTGTATGCGCTTACATTTTTGAGAGAAGCGGGTTCGTATCCTAATACACCAACAATATCCATTTGATGGGCTACAAGCTTTTTTAGCGTTGTGAGTGTGGAAGATACTGCGCCTGCAATTACAATTCTCATCGGTTTTATTTTTTAAATTTTTCTTCTCCTAGAAGTACGACTGCAAAAGTCTTAAAAATGATTTTAATATCGTTGATGAAACTGATATTTTCAACATATTTTCTATCAAAAACCCATCTTTCTTTCCACGCTAAGTGAATGTTTCCGTTTACTTGCGAAAGTCCTGTTAAACCAGGTCGTACTGTAAGTCTGTGTTGCGCATTTTCATCAAAGTGTTCTTCTACAGCCGGTAATACAGGTCTTGGTCCTACAATAGACATATCGCCGTTGATGACATTTATGATTTGCGCGAGTTCGTCAATTTTGAATCTTCTGATGAATTTTCCAATAGTAGTCACATTTTTATCATTTTTAAACACCTGTTTGTTTACCGAGAAACCTTTGTTTACATACATAGATCTGAATTTATGCAACCTGAATAGTTCTCCGTTTTTCCCAATACGTTCTTGCGAATAGAATATAGATCCTTTACTTGAAGTATATATTAATATGCCGACAATTAAGAATAAAGGGAATAGTATTATTAGAGTAACAACTCCAACAAATACGTCTAGGATTCTTTTAAAATATCTTTTATACATTTATTTAAAATTCTTTTCTATTTCAGAAATATAGGTATCTGCCAGCCTATTTCTATCAAAATTTTCTTTGGCGTAAAAGTAGCCATTATCGCCCATTTTGTCAAACATATTGTCTGAATTGATCGCTTCTATTATTTTGGCTGCTATATCTTTAGCGTTTTCTGGTTCTACACATATTCCGCATTTAGCTTCTTCTATTAAATCTTTTGATATTCCTTCAATTGCTAATAGAATTGGTTTTTTGCATGACATGTAGTCAAATGTTTTGTTGGAATAGATTGTTTTGAATGTATCAATCCGTTTTAGTACCGATGCGCCCATGTCTGACGAGAGTATGTATTTGAATACTTCTCTTTTGGATACTGGATCTCGGAAGATGACTTGTGCTTGTAGGTTTCTTTTTGCTACTTCACTTTGCAGCATTTCTTTTTGCATTCCCGAACCTATGAGTTGAAATACCACATTGGTTTCTCGTAAGTGTTCGGCAGCATCTACCAATTGAATTAGATGATTTGCAACTCCGTGCGCACCAACATAGGTAATGACAAATTTGTCTTGCAATCCTAGTTCTTTTTTGAAAGCAGGTGCATCAAAGTCTTTTTGTATTTCTTCCGCCAAGGTAAAATCGGCTGCATTTGGAATGAAGATGATTTTTTCTGCAGGTACGTTTTTGTCCTTGATGAGTTTGTCTCTAAATGCAGGTGTTAATACATTGATGAGTCGCGCTCGTTTGTACATGAATTTTTCAAACCAATAGGCAAATTTGATGATGATTTTGTTTTTTAATACACCTGTGTCAATAGCTGATTCTGGCCACAAATCTCTAATTTCAAATACAAACGGAATTCGCTTGAATAGATAGAGTACATACGCCGTAATTCCCACAAATAGTGGTGGCGACGTTACTAGAATGGCATCAAACTTTTTTCCCCTGGTTTTGAATAAACCTGCATAAATACTTGAAAATACAAACGAAAAGTATGCCCAAAGTCTTCCTAAGAAGCTGACGTTGTAACTTTCAGATACGTGACAACGAATGACATCCACGCCATCATAGAAACCTTTATCTTTAAACGTGTATTTACCTTTGTATTTTGGATTCTTTTTTCCTGTTGTATAGTGTACCATTCCTGCCAAGACGGTAATTTCATGTCCTTGCTCTGACCACATTTTTGTCATCTCGTTGAAGCGCGATCCGCCGCCTTCATCTTTTTCTAGAAATGCTTGGTGTATTAGTAATATTTTCATCAGGTATGCTTATATGTTTATCTCAATTGAGGTGTTTAGGCTACTTCGATTCGTTTTGAATGTGATTCGAAGCGATTTTTCTTTGATTCCATAGTAACCAGAAAACCATTTTTCTTCTACTAGCGGTTCTAATATGTTTCCTTGATCGTCTTTGGTGATGATGTTCACTTTGTCAAAATAATCGGGATGTACATGCCAATATTGATATATGGAATGGTCTTTTTTGTTTTGAACCGTATCTTGAATATCCCAACGATTTTTGCTCGCTGTTTTGGTTACTTTTCTATGGTGTGTAATGTTGTTTCCTAGCTGTGCAAATGCTTTGATGTTTCCGTCAAATTCATACGCGTTTTCCTTTTTTTGAAGCTTTGCAGCAGCTTTTTTTACCCAGTAAAACCAAATAAATCGGCTTCCTTTTAGCATTTGGTCAGCTTTGCCAACACTTACCGTATTGTGTCCTTCGCAACCATTGAAATAAGCAAGTTCTTCTTTTGTGGTGTTGTATTTGTACGATCCGCTATCGCGTAAATAGTTGATTCCGTTTGCCCAAATATCAATGTGTAAGTTATCGGACTGAAAAGGTCGGTCTTTGTGTTTTCCACATCGGATAAACGTTTTTGTAGTTTCGTCTTGAATGATGTAATAGCCACCTTTTTCAAATGGATTTAACGTATTGGACGCTTTGTATGGTTTAAGTTCGGGTTGTATGCCGTACCAATGCGCACTTTCTGATTTGTTGTAGGTATAGCCGTTTAGCACAGCTCTTAAATCATCTAGCTGCGACGTATATATTCTGTAATCGTCATTGGTGAGTTTAAAGAATAGCGCGCCATCATTGGAACCGTAATTTGGTAATTTTCCGCTTACAGGATCGAGCGAAGCATCTAAGAAATTGAGTGATTTTTGCGCTCTGTCGTATACTTTCGGATCAAATTTTTCATTGTTGAGTCTGGAAAGTTGAATTCCCCACGTTAATAATTGCACTACTACTCGGTGATAGTTCATTGAAAATTGTAAGAAAGTACCATCTTCATATACTTGATACGCCACTTCTTGCTCAAACCATTTTTTACCGTGCTTGCTCCATTTGTCAACATCTGGCATGAATGGAAAAAGTTTCGCCGAAAGGTATAACATTAAGGTTTCTGTAATGGCGTGATTGTTTCGCACCGTAATACGAGAAAAGTTAATGTTATGGTATACGTGATGGAGTTTCCAATAGACGTTGTGCATTATTTTTTGGAATAATGCTTCGGTTAGGTTTGGTGAATCTTTGTAATAATACAACGCAAACATCCAATTCATGATACGCAAACTTGCTTCTTGACTGCATTTGTAGTTTGGCCCTTGATTGATTGGATTTTTTTCGATGAAGTCTTCTATTTCGCTGAATACAAATTTTGACTGATCTTCCTCAAAGTGATAATCGTACCGAATGATGTCGTATAAGTAGGAGAATCGCGCTTTTTCCCAAACGTATTTGATATCGCCTGCTTCTTTGGATAAGTCTTCAATTTCCGACCAATGTTTGTTGATGTCGTATTGATGTCCCGTGGAAGGATTTACAATCCAACTGTAGTCTTTGCCAAGATCGAGTTTTGATTTGTTGAAAAAGGTAAATACGCCTTTTTGAATTTCTTCATACGTTTCTTTGAGTGATTCCGTAGGTTGTTTTGGCAACTTTGAAATGTCTTTTCCGTAGAAAAAGAATGGCGGTAAGTTGTTTTTCCAATCTTCTAGTGTTGTGAATTTTTTTTCTGTCGGATTGGTTGGAAATACTTTTTTTTGCCAGCCAAGTTTTGATTTGACTGTATAAAAGATTCTAAAAAAAAGATAGCGTGCGCCCATGTTTGAGATAAAGTTGGCTATCTTTTTTACTTTTTGAATCATTTGGTATGTATTTATTTTTTTATGTCTCTATTTCGATTGTGTTTGCTGCTGTAAGTATTGGTCGCCAATTTCATTAAGATGTTTGTCTATAATGTAGTATTGTCTTCCATCGGCTTCCGCTTGCGGCTTGCGTTGTATGTCACCATTTAAAAACCCAACAATGGTTTCTACAAAGTTTTTGGTCATAATCGGTTCAAAACGAGCACGCAACGATTTTATGTTTTCGTTCTCAATAAGTTTTACATCAAATACTTTTAAGATATCGCCTGTGTCTACACCTTTGTCCATAAAATGCACGGTAAAACCAATATTATCGAAGTCTTTTTTGAATATAGGCCATTCTACCACGTCCATTCCTCTGTATTCAGGAAGTTTTCCCATGTGACAGTTAAATACGCCTGCGCCTGCATTGTCTAAGATGTTTTTTCGGATCAATCCGCCACCGGTAAATACAGTTGCATCTACTTGTTTTTCTTTGAGTTTGTCTTCAACAAATTTCGTGTTTAAATCGTCCACAAAACACACTTCTACACCTTTTGCTTCCAGCTCTTTTACATTTTTTAGTGTGATGTTTTCTTTTTTGCGATAGTCCACGATTGTTTCAATATTCGCGAAAGCATCATACGCTTTATTTTTGAGTACGAGTTTTTTCCAGATTTTTTTTAGGAGACGTACACCATCTCTGGAGAATTCGTCCTTAAATCTTGATAGTGTGAACTTTTTTACAAAAACCACCTCAATTTTTATATCGTTCCGCATCAATAATTCACTCACTGATGTAGAATATAAACTTGCTGGATTTGGAGAAATGATCGCAACTTTTTTTTGCATCTTAATCGTTTTATAAATTCTTGATTAGGTTGTGTACTGCAATGATATTGTACGAGTATTGCACGTTGAATGTACTGTTTAGAAAACCTTGTTTTGATAATGCTTTTTTTCGCAACAGCTTTAGTGCAACGCTTAAATAACGACTGTCATTTGTAACCGTGTAATATTCTAATAGTAAAGTAATTATGTTTTGTATAAACGTAACTCTTTGTTCTTTGTTGGTATAGTTTTTTTGAATGCGTTCTTCTACACTGCTGAGTCTGAATTCAAGAAAGCGGTATATTTTTTTGCACCAAAATTGATGATTTTCATTGGCAGCATCAAGATTGGCTCTTAGTGCTATAATGTCATCTGTTTTAATGGTTTTGAAGTATTTGTATTTTGGTAATGTAGCATCAATTGAGGCATTATTTTTACAGGCACTGTCCTGCATGCCAATTTTTTTATGGAATGCTTCGTTACAATAAACTAGCTGCGCCTGATTTTTTTTCAGATTTGCTTGATGCGCTTCAATTTTTGAGAATAATGTATCAGTCATTGATTTTGTATGTATACGATTTACCATCTACTTTCGTAAGTGCTTCAAAGAATAACGGAAAGCTATCACTGCTTTGTTCGCCATCGGCAAAGGCAATAACGCCCCATTTGAAGTAGCGCATTGGTAGCCTATCTTTTTTAAATTTTGCAAGCTCTGTCCAAGTTTCTAAATCTTTGGTAACGAGCAAATGTGCATAGTTATCAATGACACCATCACCTATTTCTACACTTGAAGCCGCCATGTAATACCCATCTGTGAGTTCTTTTACATACCAAACAGGTCCTGGAAATGCTTCTTTTTTAGTGATTTTATACGTTTTTCTGTCCATTTCGTAATGGTAGCTTCTTTCAATCGGCGAATCCATAATCCAATGTACCGAGTTTTTTTGAAAGATGATACTTACCGTACGATAGGTTTGACTTCCATCGCCAATTTTTTCATTGTTGGTAAAATTGGCATCTGATTTCATCACGATATTTTCGTTTTCAAAATCGCCCGTAAGCGTCCATATTTTGTCTTCGTATGTATCGTAATAGCAACCGTGAATGTGTTTTATTTCTCCTGCTGGGAATTGGTAAATGACTTCCCACGATTGCCCATTGTCTGAACTTTTGTAGACATTTACGGGTTTGCGTTCGCCATTGTTTCCGTATTCACCAAAAAACATTTCTCCTTGCTTGTTGGTACACATGGATTGATGCAATATGTTTCTACAGTTTTTTAGTGTGAGCGTTTCTTTTAATTCATTTGTTTCCAAATTGTAGCTATACACTTTGTACTTTCTGATGAGTACTAGAAATTTTCCTGCGGTAAACACATTGCATTTATCTAATCGTAATGCACGTCTTGACAAGCGAAAAAGTCCAAATACGTTATCGACCAAACCTGAAGGTAATTTTACCGTACAGTTATAGCCGTTGTATTTAACTTTTACTTTGTTAAATTTACTCGAAATGATATCACTTCCACTGTAATAATGTACAACTTCCGTGCTTGGTATTTTGTTTATTTTTTCAAGATTCATGGCTTATTCAGTCACATCGACCCACTGCTTTGTTTTTAAACTTTCTATTGCTGCAAAACTAGCTTTGGTAGCGTTTACTACATCTTCAAAAGGCATGATTGGATCTCCACCTTCTTTTAAGAACGTCATTAGTTTGTTGAATTGATTTTTGTGTCCCTTGTTTAGCTTCGTCTTCATCTTTTTAAACCCTTTGATGTTGTATCCTTTGGTTTGCCTGAAGTTATCCATGATAAGTGTACTTTCGTTGAAGTATACTTCTAAACGTTCTTTAGAGTAGCTTTTTGCTCCGTTAGAGAAATAGTTTACGACACCTGTAGAACCGTTTTCATATTTTAATAGAATACTAGCGTTGTCAGTGTTTTCAGCTGGATTTTCTCCCATAGCGTTCATCATTACCGATTTTACTTTGCTTCCCGTTAGGTACGAGATTAAATCAATGTAATGTACACCTTCTGCAATGATTCGCCCACCGTTTACATCCATATCGTGAAACCACATTTCGTACGGAATGTGTCCTGCGTTCATGGTAGCCACAACGTTTAATACATTGTTCCCTACCAAGCTTTTCATTTTTTCAATGTGTGGCGAAAAACGTCTATTGAACCCAACTGTAATCGAGTTTTTATTGTCTTTTGCATAGTACGCATCCATTACGGCTTGTAGTCCTTCTGGATTGATTGCCAATGGTTTTTCAACAAATACATGCTTGTTGTGTTTTAGTGTTTCTAACACCATTGGTACGTGATGATTTGGACGCGTGGTAATCATTACCATGTTTACCTCATCATCTGTCAACATTTCTTTGTTTTCTGTAACGCTGTATGCGATGTTGTGTTTTTTAGCGAGTTCTGTTCCGTTTACACCACCAGAAGATGAAATGTATTTAAGATCAGCGGCAGAACCTTTAAGTGCAGGAAGTAATGTCATTTTTGCAAAGTTTCCAGCGCCAATAATTCCAACGGTACTTTTAGAAGCTGCGAATGATTTTTCGTGAACTTTTACTTTTCTTGATAATGACTTTTCTCCTTCTTTGTATTTTATGATCGATGCAATAGATTTTGAACTTCCTATGTCGCCATAGATTTTGTCAAAGTCTTCTAAATCGACTACTTCTGATATTAATTCTTCTACTTGTAGTTTTCCTGTAGAGATGAGTTTTAATACAGCTTCAAAGTTTCGTTTTTCTGTCCAACGTACAAATGGCAATGGATAATCGGTACCATTTATTTCGTATTCATCGTCATATCTACCTGGTCCGTACGAACAAGATACTTGGAAACTTAATTCTTTTTCGTAGAAGTCTGGACGTGCAATGTTAAGTCCTATGATTCCTACCAATACAATTCTACCTCTTTTACGGCTCATGTTTGCCGCATCTTTGATGATTGCATTTGTTTTAGCTGAAGCGGTAATAATTACTGCATCTGCTCCAACTTGGTTGGTAGCATTCATCACTACATTTACAGGATTGTTTCCTTTTGCAGGATTGAAAGCTTGGATTCCTTTGCTGTTTGCAATGGCTACTTTGTTATCATCAAGATCGTACCCAATTACATTACAACCGTTTGCTACTAACATTTCTGCTGTTAGTAAACCTACCAATCCTAAACCAATGACTACAATTGTTTCTCCTAGTGTTGGTTTTACTAAACGAATTCCTTGCAATCCAATGGCTCCAATTACTGTAAATACAGCTTCTTCGTCACTGATATTGTCTGGAATATGTGCTACTAAATTTTTAGGGATTGAAACAAATTCGGCATGTTGTCCGTTAGAAACAACTCGGTCGCCTACTTTAAAGTCATCAACTCCAGCACCAACTTCTATTACTTTACCTACATTACAATATCCAAGTGGTAATGGTTGTTCTAGTTTGCTAAAAACAGCTTCTAGTGTTGGCATTAAACCTTCTGATTTAATTTTATCCAATACCATTTTCACTTTGTCTGGTTGTTGTCTTGCCTTTTGGATTAGGGAAGCTTTACCAAATTCAACTAGCATTCGCTCAGTTCCAAGTGAAACTAAACTTCTAGTCGTTTGAATGAGTACTTGGCCTGCTTTTACCTTTGGAGCGGGTAATTCTGCTAAGTCAGTAACTCCAGTTTTAAAAGACTGTAATATTTGTTTCATGAAGATATTGTATTTAATTTAGTATTCGTTTTTTTTAGTTTTAGTCGTATACTCGTTAAGAAGTATATGAGTAAAAACGGTATTAATGATATAAAGAATCTTGAGTAAAACCCAAGAAATTCAGCATAGTAAAACATTGTAGCAAACATAATTGCCGTAAAGAACGATGTTATTCTTACAATGATATATTTTGATCGGTTTAGTCTCCGCAGCAAGAATCCTACAAAAATTGCAATGGCTACTGGAAAGATAATCATTCCAACCACGCCATAATTCATTTGCAACTCAGTAAAATATCCTGTAGTTAGTGATGAGTTTCTTTCGCCACCTATTACATAACTACCTGGATCAATCATATTTTTTAGTTTTGGTCCAGCTCCAAGCGGTTTATTGGGCCACAAACTTCTTGGAATAGGATTTGTAAATCCTGCCACATAGGTTTGTCCCCATAGTTTTTCATGCTTGTTTTCAAGAAGCCACAAAATGTTTTCGTGATTTCCGAAGGCTCCGTTTAGCGATTTTACTAAGGAGTATTCAAATTCTTTGTGTCGTGATGCGTACAAAGCATATCGTTCTTTTCCGATATTAAAAAATAATGTAAAGGCAAAGATAAGCGCCAAAAAGATGGAACCTATTATTTTTGCTTGCTTTTTGCTAAGCTTGGTATTCAACATTCTATTATTGATAATCCAAGCACCACCAATAATAAGTAACATGGTAAATATTGAGTTTCTGTTACTGTTTAAGGTGTAATATGTAATACTTAGCGCGGTAGATATGATGGTAAAGAAAAGTGCTTTTCGTTTTATTTTTTTCTTAGTTGACAAGAAGTAACAGAAGATGAATATAAACGCAGAAAGGTAGGTCCAGTGTGCAAATAGTATTTGTATTCCTTTTCCTTGCCCGTGACTGATACGATCTCTTAGGTATTCGGTAACACCAATAGATAAAATTCCAGATAGGTTGTTGTATGCAAAGTATGCTCCTACTAAAAAGATCAAGATGTTGATATTGATAATTCTGTTGAGCTCTCTGTTTCTTCCTTTTACGTCTTTAAATACTTGATAGTAATCTAATTTGAATCTTGAGAAAAAGACCATGTATATTAATTGCCCAACGACAACAAGTATGATGGATATTAATATGGTAATTGTACTGTATTCTTCTTGATACCTGTAGTAATCAGCATTTATCTGCATTAACGGTAACAAGAGGTGAATTATAGCAAAGAAAAGTGTAGCCAAAACGAGTGGATTTGAGTAAATGGCTCCAACCCCTCTTTGGATAATGAAATAGGCGGTAAAGCCTAAGACAAAGATTAATAATATTGCTAATAGTATAATCACGCTGTGTCTCTACTCGTTAAATCCAGGTACGTCTACTTCTGGAAATTTAGATTTTAAATATTTTCTTGAATCACCTACTATTTTTCCTGGACTTCCGATGTATATGCTAAAGTCAGGAATGTTTCCTCGTACTACAGTTCCTGCACCAATGATGCATCCTTTTCCAATTTTGCAACCTGGCATAAGTATGGTTCCTGTTCCTACGAATGAAAAGTCGCCAATTTCAATAGTACTTAAGATTCCTAATGGTTTTTCTTGTGGAATGTCAAATGCTTTTGCTATGGTGTGTGGAGACCAATCGTGTGTTAACACGCGAATGTAACTAGACATTGTTACTTCTTTTCCGATAGAGATTAATGAATAGTCGGTACCATCAAACCAAATTTTAGAAGAAATATAGTTTGGCTTTCCGTTGAATTTCATTCCATATTTTTTGAAGAACTTGTATTGCATATTGGTTGCTCTTCTGGGTCTAAAATTCCCTATTAATTTTACTAATAAAAAAGTATATGCTTTTTCTATTTTACCTGGCTTCTTCTTCTTCATTGTTTATTTTTTTAAAGAGTTGTATCAACTGATCTTCATAAAATGGCATAATATTCGAATATTGCCTTGCGTTTTCTTTTAATTCTGATAGTTTAGATGGATTTGCAAATAGATTTTTTATTTCTTTTACTAATGCATCAATATCATTGTATGGCACTATAACTCCGAGGTTATTTTCTTTGATAAATTTTGCAGATTTCACCTCTTCATTTACAATAATTCCTATTCCCGTTTTTATAGCATCTCCCCATTTGTTTGATTCCGCATATTGGTTTATTTCCAATTTTGGATCGTAATAAGTTAATACTAAGTCAGATAGGAAGTAATTTGCTAATGTTTCCGCATTCGACAATTTTCCTCTGTATAGTACGTTTTTGTGTTTTGCTAATTCATCAGCGGCATCACAATCTAACTTTCCAATGAGGAGTATTTTTATATCGTCGTTGTCTAAACTATTTACCAATTGTAGTGCCTCATTCATTCCTCTACCAGCACCTAACCATCCGTTTATATTGATGACAAAGTTAGCAGGTTTTTCTAAATTCTTACTGATTTCTTTGGCTTTTTCTATTTGGCTTTCACTCGGCGTATTTTTTAGTACGTAGAATTTTTTAGATTCAAAATTATACCGTTCAGATCCTGGTACTACATGAAAGTGAACATTTCGTGATGTTCGCTTTTCAAGAAAGCGTATTATTTTTTCTATAAGTGAAGGAAATTTGAAGATCATTGAGAAGCGATCTGCATCATCAAACACTACTTTGAAGCCTTTTATTTTGGACGCTAGCATTGCTGGAAAAGCACTTTCAAAACCTAATGCCCAAACGATATCATTCTTCCCAAATTTAAAACAGTAGAAGAATGTTTTTATCAGCCATAAAAAATAAAGTCCTTTTACTTTTCTGGTTCCGTAACCACCACCTTTTAGGATGATTTTCTTTTCTATTTTAAAGTCGAATCTTTTTTCTTCGCTTTCTCCTGGTATTCTTTCCCAACCAACATGTTTGATATTTTTATATCCTAACGTGTCGTGCAAAAAAAGTGTTAGTTTGTATAGTCTAGTTCTTTCAGATAGTGACGAAAGTGGTGCAACTATTTTAATGTTTTTCATCTTTAAAAACGTTTACTGCGTAGCTATGCGATATGATTAGTCTTGCCAGCCAATGCAATGTTGTGAAGATAGCAATTACTATGATTAGTGTATCTACTTCTATTTTACTTATTAATCCTATGAGTATGAGTGTAATGTATGTTATGAGCACAGCCCAGTTTAACCCTGCTGTTTTGTATAAGAACGAGTTGCTTCCGAAGACACCTAAGTATAGTGAAGATGCTGTATATACGGTTCGAATCATACAACAAGACAATACAATTATTGCCAGTACGATGTTTACCTCATCAAACGATGTTCCTTTGAATTTGTATAGTAAAAATACGCCCGCTACAAAAGATATGATCGCCATGACAATGGCATATAATACTAGTTTTAGTTGAAGCGATCTGTAATCGGCAGTAGTGACTGTTTTTTTAGCTCTTAGTTTGGGACCAATGATAAAACCTATGAATCCGTTGGCACTTAGTATGATTGGACTGAAGTAGGCGAAATACATAAACAACTCGGACGAAATGTATTCGTTTCCGTACAGGTTGATGATGAATTGCTCTCCATAAACGGCACTCGTTAAAGTCATGTTGTGCAAAAAGAATGCAATTCCTGTTTTTCTGTGATCGTCGTATTTTAGTACTGCATCACCAGAAGGTGCTTTTTTATAGTTCTGATAGTAAAGAAATATGAGAATGATGAATATGAGTCCTAAACTCATTGCCAATAGGTTGAGCATACTTTTTTCGACTACGATAAAAAATGCCGCTGTGATGACTATTTTCCAACCGTTTGTTGCCAGTTGTGCAATGGTAAATTTTTGATTTGCTCTAAAAATTCCCGAAAGGAAAATCACCATCGAAAATAGATTCAAGGTGATAAAAAATAGTACTACGTTTTTTAGTGGATAGAAAAACCAAACTAACGAGGTTCCAATGATGCTTATTAAGAGTGATTGGAAGAAGAATTTCTTTTTGATGAAGTAATGTAGTTGCGGAACGCGTACCATTACTTGATCGAATCCTAAAATACAAAATCCACCAAGGATAAATATACTTGATTTATAAAATGCCCATTGACTTATAAAGTCTGAATCATAGTTTGTAGAGATGTAGATATCCAAGAAAAAAAAACTTGCCAATCCTAATCCATACAATCCCAATGAAGGCAAAATAGCTATTATTCTATTCATTTAATTCGCTTACCTTTCTATCTGCTATTTTTTTTGCTGGATTTCCAACATATATTCCGTACGGCTCTGTACTTTTGGTTACGACTGCTCCCGAACCAATGATACTTCCTTCTCCAATTGTTTTTACAGAAGGCATGATGAGTGCATTTGCACCAATCCATGCATAGTCTTCGATGACAATACTAGAATATGTGATTCCGTTTTTTTGCCAGTTTTTAAATTTGCCATTGATATCATGGTTGTGTGTAAAAATTTTTGCGCCGGCAGATACTGCTACTGCATGTCCAATTTTTACACCGCCAGAATAGTCAATGTATACTCCTTTTCCGAGGTTTATTTTACCGGTTCCTTCAAAAGAAGCATTTTCATTTCTGTGTGCTGATGAAATGTCCACGCCACTATCTACATATAGTTTTGGAGCTCCGTAATATTTTCTATAATAAAACCATCGAATATCCCGTAATACTGGAACTTGGAATATGTCCATGTTTTTCATTACTAGGATTCCTATTTTTAGGAGAATGTTATTTTTTAACATTTTAGATTTTTGACAAAATTAACAATTTTCTGTATCCAAGCTCGAATTCACTTGAAAAAAACAGTAAAAAAATGTAAAAAAGGAAATTCCTATGTATCTATTAATCACAGTTTCAGAAAAAGAAAACAGAATTATTAGTAATATGAAAGTCAGTTTTAGGAATTTAACGTTCAATTTATTTTTTATTGCTTGCACAATGAAACGGATGAATGCTATGATATAGATGATAACTCCTAGTATTCCTATTTCGCCCCAAAACTGCATGTATTGGTTGTGCGCATTGAATCCTACTTGGGTAAGCAAGTAACGACTCCAACCTACGTTTTTGTGTAATACGTCGTTAAAAGCCACGTCAAAGCCTTCTTTTCCGTAACCAAACCATGGCGCTTCTTTGATGAGTTCTATGGATGATGTCCACATTCTCCAACGGTTTCCAAGGAAATCTCCAGGGATTTTATCCGGTTCCGTAAGGTAAAGCCAAAATTCAGCAATATATTCACGAAGTCTTGGTGAAAATAGCAATACAACTCCAATTAGTACAGGGATTAATAGAAGTAAGTATGTTTTACGAAGACTCACTACAAATACTACAAAAAGGACACCTAAGCCTAAAAGACCGATTAAACTGTTTGATAAGAAGATGTGAATTAAGAAGAATAGTATGGCTGCTATTTTGTGCTTCATTTTCCAATCTAGTAAATACCAAACTACGGCAATGGCAAAGTTTAGGTAGATGGAATAATAGGATCTATCTAAGAAATTTGGAAAGTGTAGCGAGTAAAAGTGATTGAGCCAATTATGATTTTTGAAGAATACTTTTTGTTTTACCTCAGCAAATTCAAAGGTTGTCCAATTAAAATCGTTTACAAAAGGTTCTAGTAAGTTTAGCAAACAGGCAAAAATGACGCCGTATATGAACCACAAACAGACTTGATAGAGCGCTTTTTTATCAACATATACAATGGCAAAAGCAATGGGCAGTATGAGTAGTGAGAGCTTTTTTTCAATGGTTTTGAATAGAAAGTCTTCTTCAACAAAGAGATTTATAATTAAAAACACAAAGAATAGCACAAAGATGACGCTTACTTTTTTGAATTGCGCCAGCGAAAATTTCTTGATATTCACCAAGCTTCCTGCAAAAAACAGAATGAGTAAGATTGTCGATATTTTTTCACTCACATTGATACAAAATACAAAAGCACAGGCAATGTAAATTATGTACTGGTTTATTGATTTTTCTTTTAATGAGTTTGTAATTGCTATGTTCATAAATTACTATTTTTCAGACTCGTTTTTATGCTGTCATCATGCGTAAAAATACACAATGAGTTAAGTCTTGTTTATTATTGAAGCACTTCTTTAGTTGTATTGATTCCTTTGAGATATGAAAAAACGACTGCAAAACAGAAGGCGTTGGTGATAGAGAAGAATAAATTTCCTCCTAAGCTACTAATTAATAATATTGTTATAAAAAACACGGTATATAACCAGTCTTGTTTTTTGTGGAAGAATACTTTTTTTAGCATCAAAATATGTACAAACAGTCCTATGATTCCTAGAAACATGAAAATGTCTACAAATTCAAATTCTACTCTGTGTGCTTTTAAATCCATTCCGCCAATAAGATAGTTTCCCACATTCCAATTTTGTTTCATGTAGACGATGGCGTCTTCTAGGAGTAAATCTCTTTTGGAGGTAATAAATGTAATAAGTCCATGTTTTTCGTAGATATACGGTCCAAAACTGAACGAATTGATAGCAAGCGAAATGATTTTATCTTTTAAAACAACAAATGAGATGATTAATGCTGCGACAAACGAAATTCGATATACATTCTTTTTTAAAAGGATGAGAATGTGAATAAATGCTATGATGGCAAGAAATAACAATCCAGATTTTGTGCCAAGAAAAAAGACACCAATACACATGAATAATAAGTTTACAAGACTGCCTTTTTTGTATACGTATTTCAAGTATGCTATAATTGCTAGTAGCATGTAAAAATAACTACTTATTCCTGGCTCGGAAATGATTCCGTTAAACCCAAAGCGAATGGTATACGGATAGGATTTAAAGATATCTATTTTGAATAAAAAACCAATCACAATAAAGATGAGATTGATTTGCGCAATGAGAAAAAGTGCGTTGATCGTTTTTTCTAGGTGTTCTTTTTTAAAGTCTTTCAGCGCTAATAACAATAAAAAGAAGAAAATGAGTTTTAAAAAATAATAGCTTCTGCTAGTAAGTACTGCAAAAGCTTCTTGGTTGTATACTTTGATGATGAAATCGATGACAAAAATACCGACAAGAATGTATATGTATGTTGCCAATTTGGTATTCCGCAGATGCAATACAAAGTAGATTCCTAATAATACAACTGCTGCAATTTTTAAAACGGTACTTGGATAAAACGAAGCATCCATAGCGAATACTTCTTTGCATAATTTTGAAACAAAGTTCAAAAAGAAAAGCAATACCGCGAAAATTAAAATACTATTCGAGGATATAATTTTCGCGGTATTGCTTTTCATTCGTTGATTTTTATATAATCTGTAGCATCAATACATACATTGTAACGATGCGGTAACTATATTAAAGAGAAAACTCTTTGATGATTAACTTAGGTCTTCCTGGGTTTAAAATACCACCACCTGGCTTGTATAAGTATGCTTTTCCGCTTTTCATTTTCTTTCCAAGAATTTTGAAGTCTGGCAATACTAAAGCTACTGATTTTCCATCTTGTACTAATTCGCATTTTACACTTTTAGTTGTCAAACCTCTTTTTCTATCGCTCTCTTTCTCAATAGTACTTGGGTCTTCTGGATATAGCATTAATGCCAAATAATAGTTTTCTAGTTTTTCGTAGTTTGTTTCATCACTAAAGTAAAAAACAAAGTTGTACGTGTCTTTTTCTTTTCCTGGTACAACAGCAACTTCTTCTACACTAATTTCTTCGTCAAAAACATGTAACTCATCATGGATAAATCTTAATTCCTGATCAAACTTTTGAATTGCAGGATACGCAGGAACTACCTCTTTTTCTTTTTCTTTTGCAACTGGTGTTTCTTTCGCAGGATCTGTTTTCCCTGTTTTCTTTTCATCTTTACACGCAACGAAAGCCATTAAAGCAAAAAGTAAGATTATTTTCTTCATATTATTTATTTTCGATTTTTTGAATTTGAATCTCCAAATATACAATGATTATTTGTTTATGGAAATTTCTTTTTTTCTTAGTTAATAGTAATCACGGTTTTACGGATAATTTTAAGTAAAAAAATACTTGTATTCTTCTAAATTTTGGAAATATTACATACATTTTTTACTTATTTTTTTCTCCCGTAGTTGCAGTTAACACATTGATAATCAGTTATTTTTAATGTTTTTATTCCCTAAATTTGTATTCTAAAATAGTTTTGGTCAAGCTATTCTTACAAGTAGCCATTCTAGAAACGCTACATTTTTTAATTAATTTTTTAAAACAAAACAAATTATGGTTTTCGATTATGAAATACAGTATGATACTAATAATGTCATTACTGGTTATGAATATACTGTTCCAACAGGAAATGGAACTAGTTTAACTAGAACTATTGTTGCAGATGGCATTATAGATGATACTTCAAGTTTAGATGACATCCTTGATGAAATAGAAACATTGGGAGGAGGAACGTTAATTTTACCTCCTAATGTAACTATTGGCATCAACAGTCTTATTGACTTAAAGGACAATTTAACTATAAGATCTGCTGGAAATACTGTTATTAGAGACTTAGAAACGGCTTCCACTATGTTTAGATGCTTTGGTGTAAAAAATGTTACAGTCGATGGTCTAGTATTTGAAGGAACTGAAACTACTATTGTTGATCCTCCGAATGACCCAGTAGATGTTGGAACAAAAGTGGCAATTGCAATAAGAGAAAATTCAGATGGTAGCATTTTTAGTGAAAATATAACTATTCAAAACTGTGAATTTAGAGATGTTACTTTTAAAGCTTCTGTAACATCATCTCCAGCCTTTATTACAGCTAAAAACACGAATGAATTTACCGTTAAAAATTGTGAATTTTCTAATGGATCTCTTGGCATATCTGTAAGTGGTTCAAACAAAAATGTATACCTACGAGACAATGTTTTCAATAATACTTTAGATAACAATCCTATTAGAATTTCTGGAAGCAGTGCCAATGGCGAACGTACTGAAAATTTATGGATTACAGGCAACTACATGGAAATCGGGAGAGCTGCTTCTGAAATTGAAAATTCAGTCATTACAAGACTAGCAGATGGAAGAGCTTTCTTTAATGGCTACGATGTTGGTAGTAAACCAATTGGTAATGGCGCTATCAATATCACCTGTAAAGCATCTGAAACTGTACAATTGCATCATGAAAATGTAGTCATTGAAAATAATATTGCAGAAGGACCTGATTATGGTTTTTTTGATGGAGGTTCAGGAGATTTGTATAGTTTAAAAGATGTGGAACGGTTAACATGTACAGGCAACAGAGTTCGTAATTCAGGAGATTTAGGCTTTGCTATTGAGCGTTGCCATTTTGCTATCATTTCTAATAATACTGCCGATAGAAACAACTCTTGTGGAATTTCTATTTTTGACTCTACAAATGTTAATGTTATTGGAAATATTTGTCGTGATAATGAATTGACAAGAGATGGATTGTACGCAACTAACCCTTATGGTGGTATTCGTGTAGAAGGTGATAGTTTTAATGTATTGGTAGAAGGAAACTTTTTCTTTACAAGTTCAAGTGTGCAAAGGTCCTTAGTCAATGTCAATAGTCTAATTGATGAAAATAGGCCATATAACTCACCTGGAGTTCCTACTCAGCAATATGGTGTTGTAGTACAACAATCAGGAGAAAGTGGATCTGCTGATAATACTTCTGGTATTGAAGGTGCATATCAAAAAACACCATTCAATGTAAAAGTAGGACATAACCATACCAGTACACATTTTTGGGGAACTGTTTATAATAAAATGAAAGCCACACAGATTGTAGACACGTACAGTTCACATACCTTTCCACTGAAAGCAGATTATCCATTAGGAGCACGATTAAGAAATAATTTGACTTTTGCTTCTACATCGGCAACCAAAGAATGGTATGTAAGTCATAGAATAGAACTTTTTGTAAAGAAAGATGTTAATCTTATTAATGATCCTAACAATATTATAGAAGTAGCTGTTAGAACTGGTATTCCAGGGAATCAAACATCATTTTTAGATGAAAATCTCACTAATAGTAATTATAAATATATTATTAATGATGACTTGACTTCTATACAACAAGACGACATTATCGGTGTTATGCTAGATGATTACAGTGTACATTGGACAAAAATTAGTGCTGTAACTGTCGATGGAAATACAGCCACCATTACGCTTCAAGATGATTTGCCTGATAATGTTTCAATACGATTAAATGAAAGACCTGATGTTATCGATATTGAACGTGAAAACAAAATCGTAAAAAGAGTAGTGTCTTTACGTTGGGAACCTTTAATTTAATTTTTAAAGTATCATAAAAACAAAAGAGGCTGTCTAAAAAGTCATAATTTCGTCAAACCGAACTTGATTCGGTTTCGCATAAGAGTTGAAAATCAGCTTTATGAGATTCTGGATCAAGTCCAGAATGACGACTTTTGAAACTTTTCAGACAACCTCTTTTTTATATCTATTATAGTATAATCTTACTTAAACACACCGCAAAAATCAAGCGTACTTGCTGTTTTTTCTAAGCTAGAAAATTCTCTGTGTGCTACTAAATATACAACAATATCTGCTTGTGCTAATGCAGCATCAACTGTATGTATATCAAATTTTTTGTGCGATTTTATATTTGGCTCCACCGCTAATACATTGAAACCATCATTTACCAACGTATCTACAACTAATAATGCTGGCGATTCGCGTAAATCGTCAATATTTGGTTTAAAAGCCAATCCCATACAAGCAATTTTAGCATCTTTACCATTGTCAATTTTGAATTGTAAAGCGGTGTTTTTCACCTTTTCAATTGCCCATTCTGTTTTGTAATTGTTAATTTCTCTTGCAGAACGAATGATTTTTGCTTTTTCTGGAAATTCAGAAACTATAAACCATGGATCTACCGCAATACAATGTCCACCAACACCAGTTCCTGGCTGTAAAATATTTACACGCGGATGTTTGTTTGCTAAGTTGATTAATTCCCATACATTGATTCCTGCTTCATCACAAATCATAGAAAGCTCGTTTGCAAACGCAATTTGTACGTCTCTTGATGAGTTTTCAACCAACTTACACATTTCTGCCGTTTTAGAGTTGGTTCTGTGCAATTCTCCTTTTACAAAGTGTCTGTAAAATTCAACCGCTTTTTCAGTAGATTCAGCATCGATTCCACCAATAGCTCTATCGTTATGCTCTAATTCGTAAATTACGTTTCCTGGCAATACACGTTCTGGACAGTATGCCATGTATATTTTTCCAATCAATTCAGGACGTTCCGCTTCAATAACGGCTTGCATTTTATCGGTAGTTCCTACAGGACTTGTCGATTCTACAATGACTAATGCACCTTCTTTTAAGGTTGGCAATAATGCTCTTGTAGCCGATTCTACATACGAAATATCTGGCTCGTAATCGCCTTTAAATGGTGTTGGAACAGCAATTAAATACACATCTGCTTCTACTGGTGATGTACTTGCGGTTAAAAAACCATCTTTTACTACTTTATGTACCAAACCATCTAAATCTGGTTCAACAATATGGATTTCTCCTTTGTTAATAGTATCTACAACATGTTGATGAATATCAACTCCTGTAACTTTTATTTCTCTACTTGCAATTAACGCTGCGGTAGGAAGTCCAATATATCCTAGACCTACCATAACAACACTCGGTTTATTCGCCATGATTCTGTATTATAATTTTGACATGTATGTAACGATCTTATCACAAGCAGTTCCATCTCCATACGGATTGTGTAGCTTGCTCATTTTTTGATAAGCAGATTCGTCTGTTAGTAATTTATTCGCTTCGCTGATAATTTTTTCGGTATTTGTTCCAACCAATAATACGGTTCCTGCGTCTACAGCTTCTGGACGTTCTGTAGTATCACGCATAACCAATACAGGTTTTCCTAAACTTGGTGCTTCTTCTTGCACGCCGCCACTATCGGTAATTATTAAGTTCGATTTGTCCATTAACCATACAAATGCAGGATACGACAATGGTTTTATTAAATTCACATTGTCAATATCTGCCAATAATTCGTATACTGGTTTTTGTACGTTCGGGTTTAAGTGTACAGGATAAATAATTTGTGTATCAGGATGATCGGTTGCAATTTGTTTTAACGCACTGCAAATATTGATAAATCCTTGTCCGTGATTTTCTCTACGGTGTCCTGTAACTAATATTAATCGTTTAGAAGTATCTAAAACTCCTTTTAAGTCTTCAATTTCTTGATCTTCAAATCCTGTCGATTTTACTTTGTTTGCGCTAAAGTGCAACGCGTCAATCACAGTATTTCCTGTAATTAATATGTTTTTATCTGCAACATTTTCGTTAAGCAGATTTTGTTTTGATGTTTCTGTTGGAGAAAAATGATAGTCACAAATACTTCCTGTAACACATCTGTTCATTTCTTCTGGGAAAGGCGATCTCATATTAAACGTACGCAATCCAGCTTCTACATGACATACTTTAGCTCCTGAATAAAAAGCTGCAATACTTGTTGCCATTGTCGTTGTAGTATCTCCATGAACATATACATAGTCTGGCTGAAATTCTTCCAATACAGGCTTTAAATTCATGATAATATCTGAAGTTAAACCATATAAATTCTGATTCGGCTTCATTAAGTCTAAATCATAATCTGGAGTTATTTCAAAAAATGAAAGTACCTGATCCAGCATTTCTCTGTGCTGTGCCGTGATACAAACTTTTGTTTCAAAAGTGTCTTGGTGTTTTAAAAATTCTTTTACCAATGGTGCCATTTTTATGGCTTCTGGTCGTGTACCAAATACAATTAGGTTTTTTTTCATCAGTTTGTTTTTGTTCTTTATTTATTGTTTTTACGGCTATAATCTCTCTGTAACTATTGGTTTAGGGAAGAAATTTTTCGCGTCAAAAATAATACATCCTGCTTTAAAAAAGGGAGTTACGTCAATTTTATTGAAACTTTTATGGGCAACTGCCAAAATAATCGCCCTCGTGTCGTTTGAAATGGTAGACACTAAGTCAATATTATATTCCTTTTTTACTTCAGAAGCATTTACATTGTCGTCAAATACCTCAACTTCAATACCGTACTCCGAAAGTTCATGCACAATATCAATAACGCGTGTGTTTCGTATATCGGGACAGTTTTCTTTAAATGTGATTCCCAAAATAGTCACTTTGGCGCCTTTGATTAACTTTCCTTGTTTTATCATGAGTTTTACCACGCGTTCTGCGATGTATTTGCCCATGTTATCGTTTATTTTTCTTCCTGCTAATATTACTTGCGGAATGTATCCTACACTTTTCGCCTTGTGCGTTAAATAATACGGATCTACACCAATACAATGTCCGCCAACCAAACCTGGCGTAAACGGCAAAAAGTTCCACTTTGTTCCAGCAGCTTCTAATACTTCGTGTGTGTCAATTCCTAGTTTGCCAAAAATCAATGCCAATTCGTTTACAAACGCAATATTGATATCGCGTTGCGAATTTTCAATTACTTTGGCAGCCTCAGCTACTTTTATAGACGACGCTTTAAACGTTCCTACGGTAACAATACTTTTATATAATTCGTCAATCGTTTCCGCAATTTCAGGCGTACTTCCCGAAGTAACTTTGACAATGTTGTTAACTCTGTGTTTTTTATCTCCCGGATTGATTCTTTCTGGAGAATATCCGCAGAAAAAATCTGTATTAAATACCAATCCACTTTGCATTTCTAAAATTGGCACACACACTTCTTCGGTGCAACCTGGAAAAACGGTCGATTCATAAATGACAATATCATCCTTCCTTAAAACTGAACCTACCAAGTTTGAAGCAGCTTCTAAAGGTCTTAAGTCTGGAAATTTATGATCGGTAATTGGTGTCGGAACGGTTACAATGTACACAGTTGCTTTTGCAATGTCGGAAGCTTTGTTTGTATACTGCAAGGTGGAAGCTTCTTGCAATTCTGCTGCGCTAACTTCAAGCGTATGATCGTTTCCTTGTTGCAATTCTTGAATGCGCGCTTCGTTGATATCAAATCCAATGACTTGATATCCTTTTTTGCTGAATTCAACCGCAAGTGGCAATCCAACATATCCTAAACCTATTATGGAAATTACCTTATTCGTCATTTGCTTCCGCTTGCTTTTTAAAAAAGTCGTACGTAATGGCCAAACCATCGCGCACGGTATATTTTGGATTGTATCCTAATAGTGTTTTTGCTTTTGTAATATCGGCTAACGAATCGCGCACGTCACCAATTCGGCTTTCTCCATGAGAAACTTCAACAGTACTTTTTGTAATTTCTTTGATGTTATTCCACAAATCGTTTACACTAATTCGATCGCCCACAGCAACATTGAAAACTTCGTGTTTTGTAATTTCTGAAAATACTGCTTTTATATTTGCCTGAATTACATTTTCGACAAATGTAAAATCTCTCGTTTGATTTCCATCTCCGTTGATTGTTACTTTTGTGTTATGTATTCCTGCATTGAAAAATAGCGGAATTACTGCCGCATACGCTCCTTTTACATTTTGTTTTGGTCCAAAAACGTTGAAATAACGCAATCCTACCGAATGAAAGTCAAAGTTTGTAGAAAAATTATCTGCGTATAATTCGTTTACATATTTTGTAATTGCGTACGGAGATAACGGTTTCCCAATAATTTCTTCTTGTTTTGGCAATGCTTTACTATCGCCATACGTACTAGAAGAAGCTGCATAGATCATTCGTTTTACGCCTGCATCGCGTGAAGCTACTAACATGTTTAAAAAACCTGCAATATTTACTTCATTTGATGAAATAGGATCGTTAAACGAGCGCGGTACAGAACCTAAGGCTGCTTGGTGCAACACAAAGTCCATTCCGGCAACAGCCGTAGTACATGTTTCTAAATCGCGAATATCACCAAGGACGAATTCGAAATTCGGATGCGATTCAAATTCGGCAATATTATGTTTAAAACCTGTGGCTAAGTTGTCTAATACACGTACTTTTTTGGCGTTGTGTTTTAGTAAATATCCTACTAAATTGGACCCGATGAATCCTGCGCCACCTGTGATTAAAAAACTGTAATTACTAAGGTGTTCGTGGTGATATGCTTCTTGATACATGTTGCTATTATTCGCTGCAAAACTAGCTATAAATTTTAATACTAGGAAATAAATGAGTTTTAAGGGGAAATACCCTTTATAGAAAAGGTTTTATCCCCTTTTATTTTATCGTATTTTTCTAACAAGAAACCACGGATTTAGTAAGTTTTCTTTGTTGTATTTTAGTGGTTTGTTGGTTTCTAGCGAATACACTTCAAGTCCGACAGCCTTGCAAATAGCATGTCCGGCCGCAGTGTCCCATTCCATTGTGGGCGCGTAACGCGGATAATACGACGCTTGTCCTTCCGCCATTAAACAGAACTTTAACGAACTTCCTGCTTTGATTAGGTTGACTTCTTTTCCTTCGGTTTCAAGCGTATCAATAAAGTCTATTACTTTTTGGTTTGTATACGAATGACTTGAAGTTAAGGTAATGACGCCATTTTCGTTTGCTGCAAAGATTTCTTTGGCGTTTTGGAAAAGTTCAGGCGTAATAGCATGTGAGTCTAATTCAATTTTGAATGCTTTTTTTTCTGCAGGAATCGCAAAGTATAACGATTTTACCGCAGGAATATATATGACACCTAAGAGTGGTTTTCCGTTTTCTACCAACGCTATATTTACGGTAAACTCGCCATTTCGTTTGATGAATTCTTTGGTTCCGTCAAGTGGATCTACAATCCAGCATTGTTGCCAATTTTGGCGAATTTCATAACTAGCGTGTTCGCCTTCTTCGCTTAATACGGGAATTTTTGTGCTTTGTAAAGCTTTTTGAATGTAGATATCAGCTTTTTTATCTGCAATGGTTACAGGTGAATCGTCCGATTTTCTTTCTACGTCCACGATTTGATTTTCGTAGATATCCATAATGATCATGCCTGCATTTACAGCAGCTTCTACGGCAGTGTATAGATATTGTTTCATCAAATTATAAATGATTTTGCATAAGCTTTCGCAAACTTTCTTGCCAAGTAATTGTGTTAATAATGTTGCGAACTTTCGTTTTGTCGAGCACACTATTTTCTGGTCGTGCCGCTTTGGTTTTATACGTAGCTACCGATTTTAAAGAAGGTTGATCCGCCGCAGCGAGATTCAAATTTTGAATGATTTCTTTCGTAAAATCGTACCAAGTAGCTTCGCCATCATTGCTAAAGTGATAAATTCCGTAGTTTTTGTTTGCTGTGTTGATGATTTCTACAATCAATTCAGCCAAATCGTTCGCGTTTGTCGGCGTTCCTTTTTGTTCGGTTGTGATCGTAAGATTTGCCTTTTCTGCTGCTTTTCGCAAGATGAGTTTGTAGAAATTATTCCCAAATTCAGCATATAACCATGAAGTACGAATGATGAAATAATTATCGAATACTTCTTGAATGTTTTGTTCGCCTTTAAGTTTTGACGCGCCATATACACTTATCGGGTTTGTTGTATCCGTTTCTATGTATGGTGATGTTTTTGTGCCATCAAATACATAATCTGTAGAAATATGTAGTAAGGTCACATTATTGTCAGCGCATGCTTTCGCGAGATTTTTGGCTGCTTCGGCATTTACCAAATACGCTTTGTCTTCTTCGCTTTCGGCTAATTCTACATTCGTATATGCAGCACAATTTACACAATAATCAATTTCGTGATTTAAAAAGTAATCATTCACCAAAGTTGTATCAGTAATGTCTAATTCTTTCGATGATTTAAAGTGAAAGTGAATGTCAGAATGTTGGTGTTGTATCTTTTGAATACAGTGTCCTAATTGACCATTTGCGCCAGTTACTAAAACCGTTTTCATAACGATACTGATTTCAAGTTGGGAAGCAATTTGTCTTTATCAGAAAGCATAATTTCATCTTCGTTCAACATCCAATCTATTGCAATATCAGCATCATTGTAAATAATTCCCGATTCTGCTTCTTTGTTATAAAAATTATCACATTTATACGCGAAAATGGTATCATCTTGCAACACTGCAAAACCATGTGCAAATCCTCTTGGCACAAAAAGTTGTTTGTTGTTTTCGGCATTTAGAATGATGGAAAAATGCTGTCCGTACGTTTCAGAATCTGGACGAATGTCTACCGCAACATCTAGCACTTCGCCACGAATGACACGTACCAATTTTGCTTGTGCATGTTCGCCTTTTTGAAAGTGCAAACCGCGCAACACACCTTTTTGCGAAACGGATTGATTGTCTTGTACAAAATGCACCTTTGCTGGAAATTTTTGTTCGTTATAGCTTTCCATAAAGCTTCCTCTAGAATCTCCGAATACTTGAGGTTCTATGACAAAACAGCCCGCTAATGGTGTGTGTGTTATGTTCAAGACGTTGTTTTTATTGTATTTCTAATAGATGTTTTCCATAACCGCTTTTTAAGAGTGGTTTTGCCAATTCATCTAGTTGTTTTTTGCTAATGAATCCCATTCTATATGCCGCTTCTTCAATGGCTCCAATTTTGAGTCCTTGACGCTCTTCAATAACTTGTACAAATTGTGAAGCTTGCATTAATGAGTTGAATGTTCCTGTGTCTAACCAAGCTGTTCCTCTATCGAGAATGCTTACACTTAGTTTTCCTTTTTCCAAATATACACGATTTACATCGGTAATTTCGAGTTCGCCACGTCCGCTTGGTTTGATGTTTTTGGCAATTTCTACGACGTCATTGTCATAAAAATAAATCCCTGGAACTGCGTAATTTGATTTTGGCTTTGCTGGTTTTTCTTCTATTGAAATTGCGTTGCCATTGTCATCAAATTCTACGACTCCGTAACGTTCTGGATCGTGTACGTGATATGCATAAATAATTCCACCTTCAGGATTGTTGTTTGCTTGTAATAAATTTGCCAAACCTGAACCGTAAAATATATTATCGCCCAAAATTAAGGCAACTTTGTCATCACCAATGAATTTTTCGCCAATGATAAACGCTTCTGCCAATCCGTTTGGATTTTCTTGTACTTCGTACTGAAATTCGCAACCAAATTTTTTGCCGTCGCCCAATAGTTTTTGGAATAATGGCAAATCTTGCGGTGTTGAAATGATGAGTATTTCACGAATTCCTGCGCTTATCAGAGTGGAAACAGGATAGTATATCATCGGTTTGTCGTATACAGGCATTAATTGCTTACTTACTGCAAGCGTAAGTGGATGCAATCGTGTTCCTGATCCGCCGGCTAATACTATTCCTTTCATTTGTATATTTCTATTTTATTAAATCTGTCAAATGGAATTTGTCAGTAAACAACTAAATTAATATAACAACCATCGTTAAGACTTATTCCATCTGTTTGTTACTATTTTGTTGTGTACTTTTCCAAATACCATTCAATCGTTTTTAAAATGCCCGATTCAAAGTTTTCTTCAGCTTTCCAACCGAGTTCATTTTCTATTTTATTTGCATCAATTGCATATCGAAAATCGTGTCCTGGTCTGTCTTTTACAAAACTAATTTGTTCTTTGTATGAAGTTTCTTTTGGACGTAATTTGTCTAACAATTCACAAATTGTGTTTGCAATGTACACATTTGTACGTTCGTTTCTTCCACCAATATTGTAGGTTTCACCAGCTTTTCCTGTTTGGTATACTAAGTGAATTCCTTTGCAATGATCTAATACGTATAACCAATCGCGGATATTCATTCCATCACCATAGATGGGAATATTTTCTCCTGTAACTGCTTTACGAATGATGGTCGGAATTAACTTTTCATCATGTTGTTTTGGCCCGTAATTGTTTGAACAGTTTGTGGTTACTACATTCATTCCGTAGGTATGAAAGTAACTGCGTACAATAAAATCGGACGATGCTTTAGACGCACTGTACGGACTGTTTGGTGCGTACGATGTATCTTCTGTAAACAAACCTGTTTCTCCGAGCGTTCCATAAACCTCATCGGTTGAAATGTGATGAAAACGGCAATTTTCATAACCTGATTTCACTTGATTTGGTCCGTGCATCCATGATTTTTTGGCTACATCCAATAAATTAAACGTTCCAAAGATATTCGTTTGTATGAACGCATCAGGATTTTTGATAGAGTTGTCTACATGTGATTCTGCTGCAAAGTGAATTACCGCTTTAAAGTCATACGTTTCAAACAACTTTTCTATCAAATTTCTATCACAAATATCGCCTTCTACAAACGTATAATTTTGATGATTACTTATTTCTGCCAAGTTTGCCAAATCGCCAGCATAGGTGAGTTTGTCAATATTTACAACCGTTGTGTCTTGGTGTTGTTCCAAGAAATACGGAATATAGTTTGCACCTATAAATCCTGCTCCTCCAGTAATAAGTACGGCGTTTTTAGGCATTCAGTCGTTTGTTTTCTGCGTATGTATTTAAGTACTTGTTTAATTCTCTCAATAAGATAAACATTAATAACAATGAAATCGTAAGCATTGGAATTCTGTATAAATATCTATCGTAAAAATTTCTAATTCTTGCTCCAGGAGAAAAATCACTCAATACATTGATTGTTTCACTTTCCATTTCTTTTTTCCTGTTGATTTCAAGAATTCTATTGGCAATTTTTTCATTCACAGCTAATAACTCAATTTCTTTTGTCTTTCTTTCGTTATTAGACGCTAATTGAATGTACGTATTGGATGCCTTTCCGGTACTTTCTTTAGGCTCTTGTAATAGTAAGTCTTTGTAAACTTCACTTAACGTATCAATTTTTACCAATTGCTTTTCTAGCGCTTTTGACTGTTTTTCAAGATTCTGTATGTTGATTTCTTTCTGTCTCTTAATATGAAAGTTTTCAATATTATTTGTGATGATTGGCTTCTGTAATAAAGGAATCATTTCTTTATCAGCAGAATACACAGAAATTTCATGAACTGAAAAGTCTAACGGACTGGTGTTTTGCTTGAACTTATCAAAATCGATTTCATTCATGACAAAAGTAGTATCCGCCGTTTTCATAAATTCATTATAAGCTTTTAGCATTCCGTTGTCAGTAACATCTGGCTCAATTATAAAAGCTCGAAGACTACCTGCAACATCTTTTGGAATATCAAAAATACCTGCAAGCTTTGTACTATCACCTTCTTCTACAAGTCCGTTGTAATATTTAATGTTTGAGTATAATTGACGTGTACTTCCGTAGTTTGTTTGCAAATACATGCTTGATCCGTATATAGGTTCTTTTCTTGAATCTATAAACCATCCAATAACAACACTTAAAAACCCTACAATTACAAATTTAACAATATGCACCCTAACAATAATTAAGGCTCTTATTAATAGATCTAGTAGGAATAAAAGTATGTTTCTTATGAATAAAAAGAACTTGCTAAAAGCACTTCCAATCATTCTGAACAGCTCTTTTAAGTCTATTTCATTGCCAGATTGTGGTTTTTCAGGCAGCACATTTTGGTTATTATCGCTCATTTTTTTTTTATTAGTTGTTAAATAGTTGTTCTAATATTTTTCTTGTTATTAAATATGTAGGTTTTACACCTGTTGTTCCCAATCCACCAGAAGCTAATGTGCTTCCAGTTTCTAATGGGTTATCTGAAGCATAGTAAGCATATCTTACTTTTACATCTTCTGAGATACTTCTTCTAATTTTTGAAGCTGATTGAATGGCTTTTTGGTAATGCGCACCTTCCATTTCGAGTCCGATGACATTCCAAGTAGAATCGTGGAAGAATTTTAAGATGTCTTTGTTTTGTAAAGACGTTCCTAAAACACTAATCATTGAACCTTCAAATACTTCAAGTCCATGACCTTCTAAGTCTTCTTTTTCCAATTCGTTTTTAACAGGATAATTATCTGCGGTTCCTTCAAAAATATGTGCCGACGGAATCATAATGTCTCCTTTTCCGCCTTCTAGTATTCCTGCTTTTCCCATAATGGAAATTGAAGCCACATTTAAGTATTCTTTTTGTGTTTTGTCTTCGCTTGTGTACGGCTTTAAAAACTCATCAATAGTTTCGTATGCTTGTTCCCCAAAGGCATAATCCATTACAAATAACACCGGCTTTTCGTCATCAGTTGGCGCACAACATGTGTATGTGGTTTTACTAAAGTCGATTTTGGCGGTGTCAAAAATTTGCACGTTGATGTTTGTACCTGATTCATCTTCAATGTAAATCATTCCTTTTTTCAACGCTTCTTTTTCAACTTTATTACGAAGCGAATTGTTTCCTGAAGTACTTAATGCTTCAAAAACATCAAATTCGTCGGTCGTATTGAGTTGTTTTTGCAACAATTTTGGTGCAAATATAGAGTTCATTACACTGTGCATATTGGCACTAATGATATGAATTGGTCTGTGTAATAGTTTATTGTCTTTTAATACTTTTTTGATGTTATTTGCCCAAATTTCTCCATGAATATGGTGTCCTAAGCGTTCGCGTAATACAGGACTAAAAGTGATGGTTCTTTTTTCGCTTTTGGTTACTTCTTTTATGGCTAATTTCCCTAACCAATAAATAATATTTAAGAAACGCTCTGGATTTTCTTTTGTAGAAAAGGTTTTGTGTGCGCTTAATATTTCTTCAAAAGTTCTCCCTAAAATATTGGCAGCATGCGTAATAGCAACTTCACGTTCTGCTAAGGTTAGTTTTTTCTTTTTACAAACTGCGCTTTCTAGTTTTTCCCAATCGCGCGTTGTTTCTCCATCTTCTCCAATTAAAACACGATCGCTAATTTTGTGCGATTCTATAAATAAAAACGTTAAATGCGTTAGTATATCATAAATTTCAGAGCGACCACGTGTAATTTCAATGTTCATTTGTTCCTCATCAATTCGGTAGCAGTTTCTACGTCTTTTTGGAGGAATGATGGCTTTGAAGTGTGAATTTTTATAGCCTTCGTCTGAAGTTAAGTTGATAAAACGGCATTCTTCAATACCTATTGGCAAACGATCAATGACATATAATAGTCCATTGATTTCTGCTTTTTGATCAGCAATAGAACCATATATTTCAGGGCGCAACACAAGTAAAGATTGACGCAGTGTTTCTCCAGAAACTCCCATTGGTTTGTAAAACCCACGATTAAATAAATGCCTCATGGTGATGTACAAACGTTCAATAGCTCCTGATGATTCTTGCGCTCTTGTTCTTTCGTGTATTCTAATGTTACTCATAAATGATTTTTCCGCACAAAAATACAAGTTAATTTGATATTTCTAAGCTTTTTTGTAATTCGTTAGCATTTCCGCTATTTTTCTATCATTGGACAATCTAGGAATTTTATTTTGTCCGCCCAATTTTCCGATCGATTTCATATAGTTTTGAAAGCCATCTTTCTGAATTTGAGTGACTTGCAAACGTTTTAAAATTTTTCCATCAATCAAATCTAAATAATAACTGTTTTGTTGCTGTAAAGAAGCATCAATCGTTTCTGCGAATGTTTCTATGTTTTTTGGCGCTTTTTCAAACTCAATAAACCATTCGTGGTACGGTAAATCGTCTGTTGGATTTATTTGTGGCGCTACCGTAAATTCATTTATGCTTGCGCCAGATTGTTGCAATGCATCGTTTAATGCCTGTTCTACTTCTTTGCCAATGACATGTTCGCCAAACGCCGAAATAAAGTGTTTGATACGCCCCGAAACAATGACTTTGTATGGTTTTACGGAAGTAAATTCGACTGTATCGCCAATGTTATATGCCCAAAGTCCTGCGTTTGTAGAGATAATCATTACGTAATTTACACCAAGTTGCACATCTTTTATGGTGATTCGGGTTGGATTTTCGTCAAAAAATTCGTCCGCTTTGATGAATTCGTAAAATATGCCCGAATTCAACTGCAACAGCATTCCTTTGTCGTTTTGTTGGTCTTGAAAGGCAAAAAATCCTTCACTTGCCGGATACAATTCAATACTATCTACTTTTCGTCCAATTAAATTTTCAAACTTATTGCGATACGGTTCAAAGTTGACACCTCCAAAAATAAACAGGTTGAAATCGGGGAAAACATCGCCTATTTTTTTACCAGTTCGCGCTTCTATTCGTTCAAAATACATTTGTACCCACGATGGAATTCCGCTGATAATCGCCATTTTTTCGTGCAGCGTTTCATCAACAATCGCTTCTACTTTGGTTTCCCAGTCTTCAATACAATTGGTTTCCCAACTTGGCATTCTGTTTTTTTGTAAATATCCAGGTACATAATGTGCTACAATTCCAGAAAGTCGCCCAAGTTTTACACCGTTTTTTTCGTTTAATACTGGACTTCCTTGCAAAAAGATCATTTTTCCATCTACAAAATCGGTTTTTCCTGTTTCAGCAATGTATAATAAGATGGCGTTTCGTGCGGCTTCTACATGCGTTGGCATGGATTCTTTGGTGATGGGAATGTATTTTGCGCCCGAAGTTGTTCCTGAAGTTTTGGCAAAGTATACCGGTTTTCCTTTCCAGAGAATGTCTTTTTCGCCTGCTACTACTCTATCTACATACGATCGTAACGCTTCATAATCGCGAATGGGAACGCGTTTTACAAAATCGGCATGCGACTGAATATTTCCAAAATCATGATCTTTTCCAAATTCAGTATACGCCGCTTCTTTTAAAAGTTTTTGAAATACTTTTTCTTGCGTTTGCACTGGATTGTTTGCCCATTTTGACACTTTTTTTTGAATGCGTTTTGCAAATGGTTTTGCTAAAAGGGCTTTGAGTGATTTCATCTGTATGCGTTTGAGTTCTTGATTAAATCAGCTATAATTTAAAATCAATAAATGATGCGGGATCGATGGAATAGCCTTCGCTCCAAAGTTCAAAATGTAAATGCGGTCCTGTGGTGAGTTCGCCTGTATTTCCTGCGGTTGCAATAACTTCGCCTGCGGTAACCAAATCGCCTTGTTGTTTTGTTAAAGACGCGTTGTGTTTGTACACCGATATTAAATTGTTTGAATGTTCAATGATAATGACATAGCCAGTTTCGGCAGTCCATTCGGAAAAAATAACCGTTCCGTCTGCCGTTGCTTTTACAGGCGTATCTTTTAGTACAGCGACATCCACTGCAAAGTGTTTTTCTTTCGGATTGTATTTTTGAGTAATTTGTCCTTTTACAGGCGGAAAGAGTTTAAATTTCACTTTGGAGGTTGCCGTTTCAAGCAAATTGTATTTGTCTTCTTGCGCTACTTCTTCACGCAAAAGCGAATCTTCTTTGTTTGGCACTAAATCTGTTGCATCAAGATCGATTTCGAAAGACTTAAATAGTGAATCTTTATTGATGCTTTCGCTTTTTATTTCTCCCGTAAGGACATTACGAATAGAATGAAGGTAGACAGAATCTCTACGTGAAATTTGTTCTAACGAATCAATTTTTTCATTCAAATCAATGGCTTTTTGTTTTAATGCTGTTGACGAATAGCCTGGAATATATTCCCGTAAGGAAGTAAACGCAATTAAAAACGTGGTGAGTACGATGAGCAGAATTGCAGAAAATCCAACCAACACAAAAACATTTAAACGTGTGAGTTTAAATGAAATGCGCTCTTCAAAAGTATCTTCATTAAGAATAACCAAACGATACTTATGCAAAAGCTTCTTTTTGAGTTGTCGTTTTTTTCGGTTTTCTTTTGCCATGATTGTTTTATTCATCACAAACTTAAAAGAAAATTATTAGGAATAAATTGTATTGAAGTGTTTTTTTTGTGCTTCTTTGACGCTAGATACCTATTTATTTTTACCTTTGTAACTTAAATTATAAACATTATGATGTCATTAAATATGTTTTTGGCCATTCCGGGTGGATACTCAATCATCTTAATTGTAGTAGTTGTATTACTTTTGTTTGGAGGACGAAAGATTCCAGAATTAATGCGCGGATTAGGTAGCGGAATTAAGGAATTTAAGGAAGCAAGTAAAGGCGAAGAAGAAACGAAGAAAGTAGAGAAAGAGTAGTTTCCTATTTTATATAACATACAAAATCCATACTGTAACGGTATGGATTTTTTTGTATCCAGTAACATTTGAGAATTATGATAGACGTATTTTTTTATGAAAATCACCCAAAAAGAAGTAACACAATTAATTACAATAGAAAAGCCCGACACATTTCGAGCGCATTTTATCTGTTTTCTTTTTAAAAACAAAAAAACACACGGAAGTAGTACTAACAACGAAGTTAGATTGTGGCAACATAATAGCTGGACAGGAAGTTTGTACGCTGTTTTTACCTTTACATTTAATAGTGAAAACCACTTGACCGACATTAAAGCAAAACTCAATGTGTATGGAAAAAGCTTTTTCTTGGGAATATTTATCATATTATCTGCCTTTTTTTCTTGGAGACTTTCCACTTTGTATCAAAACGAACGATTTTGGCTGTACGCATCTATTATTGGAATTTTTATGATACTATATGTTGTGTTTTGTAAAGCTGTGTATGAAGGTGAAAAACGTATGATGCGGAACGCTATTTTTGAGAAATTAGCTATTGAAATGACTGACAAACAACTCATAAATGAAGGTTCATTTTTTGGTGTTTTTAGTAGACTTTTCACTTATCCTATTGGTTTGTTTGCATTGTATGCTAGTATTTTTCACTTTTTCCCAAATCAAAAATACGGATATGCAATATTTACGATGATAGTCGTTTCTGCGTATTTTATTACAGATATTATTTTACTTTTTAGAAAGAAAAAAATATAAAAAATCTTATATCGAAACTACCGAAAACATATTTGAACATTTTGAGTTGGTATTTAATTTTTTAAAACATAGGTTTCCTGTAAAGAAGTGATCAAATGTGGCGCTTATTTCATAACTTCATCCTATGAAAACACGTTTTATCCTGTTTGTAACCGTTTTAATCTGTTTTGTTTCTTGTAGGGAGCAAGCATCGAAAAATACTGAGAAAGTACCGCAACAAGAAGTTTCAAAAGATACGGTTTCGCCAAAAGTCAATGCTCACGAAAGTGAAATTAAAAAAGAAATAGATTTCACTTCTAGGTTAGAAGAAAAAGTACAACGATTATCGAAATTAGAACATAAGTATCAAATTAAGAATTTCGAGAAAGTATCTCCCGCAAAAACCATTCTTTTTGGAGGTTTGCAACGTATGATAAGATTGAGAGATACAGTGTATAAAGATATTGATCTTGACATGTTTAAAAATGGACTTCATGAGGTTTCAACTGCATTTTTAAAAGGTGCTAAACCAATGCAACCAAACGGAAATTTATATCCGAGAGTTACAATTGAAGAGTACATTTTTAAAACACCCGAAATTGCTAAAACTACGTTTAATATGTTGAAAAAATCGCAAAAACACGGTAGTTTGTGGATGTATATTAGCAAAGCGCCACACGATTTTTTTTTAGAAGAAAACCGAATGTATATTATGATTTCTGGCGGGCATTATATGATGGGAATTTATAAGGATATTGCTGAAAAAATTAAAAAGTAAACCGATGAAAAAGTATTTCCTATTCTTGATTTCAATTCTGTTTTTTTTGTCTTGTAAAGATAAAAATGTAGCAACTGAAACTAAAGTCAAAGAGAAAATAGAAACATTTTCTTTACCAACGTCTGATTATGCTATTTTGCCTTTTAGAGAAAATACACATTATATTTTTAAGGATGTAAAAACAGGAATGACAAACTGTATTTAGTCTATCATGGACAATTGAATTCGTTTGCGCGCTTCATCAACCTCAACAACGGTAACGGTTACATGTTGGTGTAGTTTTACAACCGAATTGACATCGCTGATAAATTCGTTTGCCAATTTTGAAATGTGTACCAAGCCACTTTCTTTGATTCCGATATCGACAAAACAACCAAAATTGGTAATATTATTGACAATTCCTGGCAAAGACATGCCCACTTTTACGTCGGAAATTTTCTTTACATTCTTATCAAATTCAAAGAGTTTTGCTGCTTTTCGCGGATCAACGCCTGGTTTTTCCAATTCTTTTACAATGTCGTTTAATGTTGGTAAACCGATGGTTTCTGTGCAATAATTCTCCAATTTTATGTTGCTTAAAATCGCTTTGTTTCCAATTAACTCATCTACAGAAATTTTAGCGTCTTTTGCCATTTTTTCTACGATGTGATAACTTTCTGGATGTACTGTAGAATTATCTAACGGATGTTTGGCGTCTGTAATTCGCAAGAATGCTGCGGCTTGCTGAAACGCTTTTGGACCCAATCGCGGTACTTTTTTTAAGCTACTTCGTGAATCAATTTTTCCGTTTTCAGTTCTGAATTTCACCACATTTTCCGCCAAATTTGCACCAATTCCAGATACATAACTCAGCAACGCGCTACTGGCCGTATTTACGTTGACACCAACGGCATTTACGCAGCTCATGACAACTGTATCGAGTTCATCTTTTAGTTTTGTTTGATCAACATCGTGCTGATACTGTCCAACTCCAATGGCTTTCGGATCAATTTTTACCAATTCAGCCAATGGATCTTTCAAACGTCTTCCGATGGAAACTGCACCACGAACCGTTACATCGTAATTTGGAAATTCGGCACGTGCAATTTTAGATGCAGAATACACAGATGCGCCTGCTTCATTGACAATAAAGACTTGTAAATCGCGATCAAATTGAATTTTTTTGATGAAGAATTCCGTTTCACGCGAAGCTGTTCCGTTTCCAATTGCAATTGCCTGAATTTTATAGGCATTTACCAAGGAACGTATTTTTTTTCCTGCTTCTACATTTTTTCGCTGCGGCGGATGCGGATATATATTTTCATTATGCAATAAATCGCCTTTTTCGTCTAAACACACTACTTTACAACCCGATTTAAAACCTGGATCGAGTGCCAACACACGTTTTTGTCCCAATGGTGCGCCAAGTAATAATTGTTTTAAGTTTTCTGCAAATACCGAAATTGCCGTTCCATCTGCTTTTGCTTTTACATCGTTCAAGACTTCATTGACAATTGCAGGCGCTAATAAGCGTTTGTATGCGTCTTCGATAGCCGTAAAAATTTGATCGGTACAGGATGTTTTATCTGTTTTAATGATAATTCTGTCCATTAAATCGATGGCTTCTTCTTTGTCAACAGCAACTTTTAGTTTGATGAAGCCTTCATTCTCGGCACGTAACATGGCTAGCAATCTGTGTGAAGGTGTTCTTTGAAGTGATTCGCTCCAATCAAAATATTGCTTGTATTTCTGCGCTGTATCGTCGGCTATTTTTGCTTTGACTACTTTGGTTGTAATCGTAGCTTTTCGCTGATACAGACGTCTTATTTTGTTTCTAACGTATTCGTTTTCATTAATCCACTCTGCCATAATATGTCGCGCACCTTCAATAGCTTTTTCTACCGAAGCAACTTCTCCTTTTACAAAACGTTGTGCAGCATGGTTTATATCTTCATGTTGTTGTTTCATGATGATTTTTGCCAATGGTTCCAATCCGTTTTCTTTGGCAACCGAAGCTTTGGTTTTGCGTTTTTTCTTGTAAGGTAAATAGATATCTTCTAGCGCGGTGAGTGTTTTTGCTTGCGCGATTTTTTCCTGTAATTGTGGCGTTAACGCATCTTGTTCCGTAATGGCTTTTAAGATGGTTTCTCGACGTTTTTCGAGTTCTGCAAAAGCCGTTTTTAATTTTACGATTTGACCAATTTGTACTTCATCTAAGTTTCCTGTCATTTCTTTTCGATAACGTGATATGAAAGGAATTGTACAATCTTCATTCAGTAATTCAATAGTTTTGAGAATGCTTTTTTCTGGTATTGAAACGTGCGATTGTATGTACTGAAGTTCGGTCATGGAAGTCGTTTTTTCTTGGAAGATTGAAAAGTACTTTAAAATTCTTTTTTTACCACAGATTCAGGAATATTTTTTTTGGAGACTTCGTTTAGTTTGTTGGTGTGTTTATTTTTTTGATTCGTCAAATTATTTGAAACGTCTTTGCGAACGAAGTGAAGCAATCTGTTACTATAAAAATAGATTGTTGTTTGATTTTTTTTACCACGAATACACGAATTTTTAGTGTGTTGGTGTGTTTATTTGTTTGATTCGTCAAATTATTTGAAACGTCTTTGCGAACAAAGTGAAGCAATCTGTTGCTATAAAAATAGATTGTTGTTTGATTTTTTTACCACGAATACACTAATTTTTAGTTTGTTGGTGTGTTTATTTGTTTGATTCGTCAAATTGTTTGAAACGTCTTTGCGAACGAAGTGAAGCAATCTGTTGCTATAAAAATGGGTTGTTGTTTGATTTTTTTACCACGAATACACGAATTTTTAGTGTGTTGGTGTGTTTATTTTTTTGATTCGTCAAATTGTTTGAAACGTCTTTGCGAACGAAGTGAAGCTATCTGCATATAATATAACGATGTTGTTTTTACAGAAACAGATTGCCACGTCATAAATTCCTCGCAAGGACGTTTCAAAACAATCAGCAAATCCACATAACCATAAGCAAAATTCGTGACAAATCAGTATGCACAAACATGAACTACAAACAAACAATTCGTGCATTCGTGACAAAAAAGATTTTAGCTATTCGTATTGCATATTGAAATGCTTTGAAACATCATAACGAACGAAGTGAAGCTATCTGCATATAATATAACGATGTTGTTTTTACAGAAACAGATTGCCACGTCATAAATTCCTCGCAAGGACGTTTCAAAGCAATCAGCAAATTCACATAACCGTAAGCAAAATTCGTAATAAATCAGTATTTACAAACATGAACTACAAACAAACAATTCGTGCATTCGTGACAAAAAATTTTTCAGCTATTCGTATTGCATATTGAAATGCTTTGAAACATCATAACGAACGAAGTGAATCTTTTTGCTTATACGACAACCATCTTGTTTTTCACGAATCACCTAGCCAACTCACAACCGACCTGCAAGGACGTTTCAAAACAATCAGCAAATTCACATAACCGTAAGCAAAATTCGTGACAAATTAGTATGCACAAACATGAACTACAAACAAACAATTCGTGCATTCGTGACAAAAAAGATTTTAGCTATTCGTATCAGCTTTGCCTGTTGGTGTTTTGATATCTGAAATTTCATTTGAAAATCTGAATACTAACAGCTAAATACTCAATACTTTTTTTAGCTGGTTTGTAGGCATCAGTTACAAACTTGCGCTAGCGTAGAAGCTTCAAATTAACGAATTAACGAATTGGCAACTTAAAAAACAGCAACCGTACTAGCGTACGTTCTCGCGGAAGCGAAAAAAATTTAGGTACAAAAAAACGCATCAGTAAAAAACCAATGCGCTTTCAGTATTTTATATACTTGTGTTATTTATTCCTCAATTTTTAAGGATTTTAGGATGGCTTCTATTTCAAACATAAAATCCCTTTTGTCTTCCGATGGCGCAAAGGTAAATCCTTCAATAACCACCAAACGATCGTTTGCTTTGTCTTCGACAACATAGTTGAGGAATGGTCCTGCCATTTGAAAGTTATATACTTCCCACATTCCTTTGGTTTCAAACGCAGGTTTTTTGTCAATCGTAGCATTGTATAAATAGGGCGTATATGCTTTTTCTGTAATCATATACATGGTTTCAGGATCTCTTCCTGGCACGTATACTTCTCCGATAGAATCGCGCATTTTTATGATGGCATCAATCGTTGTACTGTCTTTCGGAATACTTCCAAACGGCAATGTGTACGCGATGATATTCATGGTTCCTGTTTTGACTTTACGCTCAAACCAAACAAAGTTTTTTTCATTTTTCACCATTTTGTATACGGACGGAATGTTGAGTGCTATTCCGAAAGTTTCTTGCAGCGCTTTTTCTTGATTCATGGAACCTCGAATATATTGTTGCTTGGCAATTAACTCATTTTGTTTGAAATCACTAATAGAGTTTTCTGAGTTTTCTTTGAGTTGTGTTATAATTTCATCATCCGTTCCAGTAACATACACCATTTTTTGCGGTTTGGAGTATACGTTTTCACGCACTTGGAATTGTTTTTTGTCAGATGGTTGTACTACTAAAACACTTCTGTAGGTTCTGATTTGTTTTTTAAATACTTGTGGACTGACTTGTTTTAATGAGAAGATTGGTTCTTCCATTGGCAAACCATCAGTTGGCACTCCGTAAATACTACGAATACTATCACCAACTTTTCCTTTCCATTGGTCGCTATCTATGACAACCACGATCATGTTCATTTTTCCAGAAGATAATGGCAAGTATCGTTGTGCCACATCTTTATCTTTTGGGTCTTCACATGCAGAAAATAATGCAAGGACGAATAAGAATGCGTATAGTTTTTTCACGTGTAATCGGTTTTTATAAGTGTTTATTATTTTTTAGAAACCCGCAACGTCATTCCAGGTTTTAGTTTGTTGCCACTAATATCGTTCCATTTTTTAATATTCTTCACAGAAATTCCAGGGAATTTTTGCGCAATGCTCCACAAAGAGTCGCCAGACTTGACAACGTAGGTTTTTGCATTTTTTATGTTTTTTTTCTGCTTGGATGCTTTTTTATTGGCAAAACCAGGTTTTCTTGGATATACGGTTAAGCGTTGTCCTATTCGCAATCGGTTAGATCGAAGTCCATTCCATCGTTTTAAGTCACTTACACGCACACCAAATTTTCGGGCTATTTTTCCTAAATAATCTCCTTGTCGTACACGGTAACGCGTACGTTTTTCCATTTCAAAAAGTTGTGGTAATGGTTTTTCGCGTTTGGCTAATTCCTTTTTCGCCAATGCGTAAATAGCTTCTTCGTTGTTTACAAATTTCCCCACTTCTTTTACAGGCAATCGTAAGGTATAGTTTCTTCCTTTTATGTGAGGAATGATGTCTAGTTTATACGACGGATTGAAAAATTGTAAGTCTTCTACTTTTACGTTTAATACTTCCGAAATTTGATCGAAAGTCAACAATTGCTTTACTTGAATAGTATCCGTTGCAAAGTGTGGAATTTCTATTTTTTCGACTTGAAAACCGTGTTCATCTGCATATTCAAAAATGTACATTGTTGCCAAGAATGCGGGTAAATATCCGGCCGTTTCTCGTGGTAAGTTTTTACGAATATTCCAGTAATTTTCATATCCGCCAGAACGTCTAATGGCTTTTGAAACGTTTCCTGGACCTGAGTTGTAAGCGGCTAAGGCTAAATCCCAATCGCCAAATATTTTGTATAAGCTTGCTAAGTATTGACAGGCTGCTTTGGTTGATTTTTCAGGATCGCTACGTTCATCAACATACGAACTCACGTTAAGATCGTATTGTTTTCCTGTTTGATACATAAATTGCCATAAACCTGTAGCGCCAACGCGTGAACGTGCTTTTGGATTTAAGGCAGATTCTACAATTGCTAAGTATTTTACTTCTAGTGGAATGTTGTAATTGTCCAATTCTTGCTCAAACATTGGAAAGTAGTATTGACTTTTTTTCATTAAGCGTTCCATCGATTTTTTGTGTCTTTTTAAGAATCTTCTAATGACACTTTCTAGTGATGGATTGTACTCAATGTTAAACGGTGTTTTTGCGTTTAATCGTTCCAAACGCGCTTTTAAGGTATCGGTTGGCAAGTCTTGAAAAACAACTGGCTCATATTTTAACGCTGAGATTTCTTTGTGAATGGTATCAAACAATTCGACTCCGCCAAGTTCACGAAGCCACAAACTGTCTATTTCGGCTGCTTTTTTATTGTCTAGCAACTCATAACTTTCGTTTATTTTGTTTAATTCTTTGTTACCATCTAAAGCTGTTTTAGTGCTGTCTAATTGCGGAAGCACCTCATCTACAGAACGTTTGATTTCGTTTTTGGTATCAAGAAAAATGGTATCGGTCATGACGGTTTTTTTACCATCAAGAATGATTGTGTCTTTTATGATTTTGAAAGTCAGTTTTTCTTTTGCTGGCTTTTTGTCGTCTTCTTGGGCAGTTCCCACAAAGGCAAGAAGTAAGAATGCTATGCTAAAGAGGTATTTCATGTATTCTAAGTTGTTTATCGTTTTGTAAGCTGTTCTCGATATAAGAATTGCGAATATTATACGCAAAGTATTTAAAAATTAGATGTTTGTCAGTTCGAGCGCAGTCGAGAACACTAGAAAACTATACGTTTCAATCGAATCTCGACTGCGCTCGATTTGACATTTATCGTACAATATTAAAAATCAAATACATAACGATAAAGTTATATCGAACAGACGTTATTTGTGTTATTAATAACGTGATTGTTGCTAAATTCGTGTTTTTTCTTCAGATTTTGAAATTCCCAGATACTAAAAAAAGTCTAACTACAGGAATTAGACTTTTTGATATGTGTTTTTTTATGTTGTTTTTTACGCTAATATCGCCGCAATTCCAGGCAATGTTTTTCCTTCTAGGCTTTCTAACATGGCGCCGCCACCTGTACTTACGTAACTTACTTTTGGTTCAAAACCGAATTGTTTTACGGCAGCAACAGAATCGCCTCCACCAACTAATGAAAACGCTCCGTTTTTGGTTGCTTCTGCAATGGCATCACCTAACGCAATGGTTCCTTTGGCAAAGTTTGGCATTTCAAATACGCCCAAAGGTCCGTTCCAAAGTATAGTTTTTGATTTTGCTATGACTTCTGCAAATTTTGCTTGTGTTGCTGGTCCGGCATCTAAGCCCATCCAATTGTCGGGAATTTGAGTTACATCTACAATTTTTGTTGTTGCATCATTAGAAAATGCGTCTGCAATTACAGAATCGACAGGCAAATGAATGGTTACATTTTTAGCTTCTGCTTGTTTCATTATTTCTTTTGCCAACTCCATTTTATCATCTTCCACAAGTGAATCTCCAATGCTTCCGCCTTGTGCTTTGATGAATGTAAACGTCATTCCGCCACCAATAATTAGGTGATCTATTTTATCTAAGATATTGTCAATAATTGTAATTTTTGAAGATACTTTCGCACCACCAAGTACAGCCGTTACAGGTTTTTCGCCAGTTTTCATCACTTTGGCAATACTTTCTATTTCTTTAGCGAGTAACAAGCCAAAACATTTATTATCTGCAAAGTTTTGTGCAATTACTGCCGTTGAAGCGTGCGCTCTGTGTGCCGTACCAAATGCGTCATTTACATAGATATCTCCGTGTTTTGCCAATTGTGCTGCAAACACTTCGTTACCTCCTTTTTCTTCTTCGTGAAAACGTAAATTTTCTAATAGCAATACTTCGCCATTTTCCAATTCAGCCACAGCTTTATTTGCTTCTTCACCAATACAGTTTCCGGCAAATTTTACTTGTACACCAATAATTTGAGAAACAACTTCAACAATGTGACGTAGCGAAAATTCTTCTTGAAATCCTTTTGGTCTTCCTAAATGCGACATTAATACACAACTTCCGCCATCTTCCAATATTTTGATAATTGTTGGTTTTGCGGCACGAATACGTGTATCGTCAGTGACTTGAAATTGATCGTTTAACGGTACATTAAAATCTACTCGAATTAATGCTTTTTTATCTTTAAAATTAAAATCGTTTAGCGTTTTCACGGTTTGGTTTTTAAGTTAAATTCTTGTGTTTTAAATCCTGAATCAGCAAGCAATATAAGTTCTTTTATATTTTCGGGAACGACTTTTTTGAAGTTTTTTTTCATCAAACGTTTTAGTAAGATACCAAACGGCTTAAAATCGACAAATACTTCTATTTTGAGTCGCGTTTTTTGATCATTTTCAGCTTCTAATACATAATATATATTCAGTTTTTTGGTGAATGAAACTTCCGTAGTTGATTCGCCATAAACCAATTGATTTTTTGCAACTTTTTTTGTGACTGTCGTCGGATTGATTGTCGTTTTATCAATTAGACATTTGTGCTTGTCTCCTATTCTATTGACGCGATTTTTTTCGTATTCAACTTTATCAATTCCTTTTGCCCATAGCAAACGATAATCAAAATTACTGATGATTTCATAAAGTTCTAATAGTGGCAAATTGATACTTGCTGCTGTGCTGTAAATATTGTGTTTTGGCACATTGTCAGGAATTGGCGAAATTTCTGGAAGTTCACTTTTATACTCGGAAAGTGATTCATACGCATAGGTAATGTCTCCAAAATCGTAATTGGCTTGCAATTGGTTTTCTGCTATTTTAATCGCTTCTTTATCAACATCTTCCGTAAGTAATACATATTCGGATATTGGCACATCATTTTTGAGCAATCGATGTACTTTGATGACATTGGGTCCATAAGGTTTGTTGGAATCTTTGATGGAAATAAATTCTATTTCGCCATAATGCACTACAAATTTCAACGATAAGTTGTAAACCGATGAACATGCACCACATTGACAAATTTTTTCGTATTCGTAGCGTTTTAAGTACGTATGAAACGCCACATACATTCGCTTTACTTGTTCGCGAATTTGTTTGATATTCGTTTCTTGTTCAATTTTGTAGAAAAAGAGCGCATCGCCTTCTATTTCTGCCAATTGCAAACCTGTAGTATTATTATCTATCAGTAATTCAAGGAGTTCCGAAATGATATGACGACTGTGCTGAATTGCCGTATGTTGTACAAATTCGGTAAATCCGGAGATATCAGGAATAAAAAGAAGCGCTTTGTCCGCCATGTTGGTTGGTTTTCGATCGAGTTTCTGTAAAGATATTGAGTTTGTCGTAATTATTGGCAATTCCTTTTGAAAGTAATTTTTAACTAACCCGTTGTACATTTTGAATTCAAAAGTATAACGAAACGTCATTTCGAGTGATTTTGAGGTACGAAAAATCGTATCGAGAACTGTTTAGTACAAAATATTCTATTCTCGATACAAATTTCACTCATTTTCAATCGTAAAATTCACTCGAATTGACGAAATTTTATCAAAATGCACAACAGGTTTTAACTATTTTTCTTTTATCACAAAAAAAGAAATATTCTCAAAAAAAGCAGCATTTATTAATGAATTAGAAAAAATTACAGTCTTGTATTTATGATTTCGTAATTTTTTGTTATTTTGATGTATCTATAATTTTTGAATTTAGTCCTATGAAAAAACATATTTTAGTAGCCGTTATTTTTAGCCTTTTTACAAGCTTGCTATTCGCTCAAAAAACTAGTACAGACGTGAATGTTGGTGATATTTTTGTTATTGGCGAAGTATACAATGATAATTACAAGCATATTAACTTTCCGAAAGCAAATCTTATCATAAAAAAAGGAGGAATTGCAACTTATAAACATATTAAAGGCGCCGAAGTTGTTGTAACTTCCGTTGATAAAAAGAAAGATGGTAGCGTTATGGCAACCATCAAGCTAACTTCTAAGAAGTCTTTTTTTAATAGTCATAAGTTTATAACTGTTGCTATTGATGAAGCTGTTCGCCAAAAAGAACTCATTGCAAAGTAAAAAAGCTTTCTTTATTGTAAATTTCTGTCTCAAGCGTGTTGAGTTTTTTATATTTTACTAAAAAATTCAAAGCTTACGCCTATATTTGCCACATGCTTTTCCAAGATATTTTAGGACTTACACATATTAAAAAACATTTGACTTTAAGTGCCGATCGCGGACGCATTCCGCATGCACAACTTTTTGTTGGTCCCGAAGGTTGTGGTACGCTTCCTATGGCAGTTGCCTACGCGCAGTATGTGTTGTGTAAAAATATTGAGGGAGAAAATGCTGGTGGAAATGAAGCTTGTAATTTAAAATTGAACAATCTTTCGCATCCCGATTTGCATTTTGCCTTTCCTGTAGCGGGAAATCATAAAGTAAAAAGTCATCCAGTTTCCAAACACTTTTTGGAAGAATGGCGACAGTTTGTCAAAGAGCAACCGTATGGAAATTTGTTTGATTGGTATAAAATGCTCGGAATTGATAATAAGCAAGGACAAATTGGTGTTGATGAAGCGCTAGATGTTGTAAAATCGTTGGCACTAAAATCGTATGAAGGTGGTTATAAAGTGATGATTATTTGGATGGCAGAACGCATGAATACAGCTGCCGCAAATAAGTTGTTAAAGCTGATTGAAGAACCGCCAAATGAAACGCTTTTTATTTTAATTGCCGAAGATGAGGAACAGATTATCAATACAATTCGTTCGCGTTGTCAAATTTTACATTTTCCGCCTTTGGGCGAACAGGCAATTAAAGAATCGTTGGTTAAAAACTTGAATGTTTCCGAAACTGAAGCCACTAAAATTGCGCATCAGGCGAATGGAAATTATAATAAAGCCGTTGATTTGGTGCATCAAGATTCGGAAGATTTACTGTTTGAAACTTGGTTTGTTGCTTGGGTTCGTTCTGCTTTTAAAGCGAAAGGAAACAAAGCGGCAATTCGCGATTTAATTGCTTGGAGCGAAGAAGTTGCCAAAACAGGTCGTGAAACGCAAAAGAAGTTTTTAGGCTTTTGTTTGAATCTTTTTAGACAAGCATTATTGCAAAATTATACTGCAACTGATTTGGTGTTTTTTGAGCCGCATACCAAAGGTTTCTTTTTAGAGAAATTTGCGCCTTTTGTGCACGGAAATAATATTTTAGATATTTCTAAAGAGATTCAAGACGCTATTTATCATATTGAACGCAACGGAAATGCTAAAATCGTTTTGACAGATTTGTCTATTAAGTTGACACGATTATTGCATCGGAAAGACTTGCCGTTGTAGTATGTTCTTTTTGATTTGTAAGAACACCAAAATCTCTTTTGTTGTAGTACTTTAAACTTACCGTTCTGGGAATGAAAAACACTATAAAATTTAATAAATCCAACCCATTAACAGATGTTGATATAGCGGAAATTGAAAATTTTACTGGTTTTAACTTACCGAAGGAAATTAAGAGCTTTTTAAAAAAGTATGCAGACTCAACAATAATGTTTGACCATGAAAATTATTGTATTATAGATTTAATCTTTACAGATGGATTGAAAACTAATGATGGACTTCAAAAAGTAGATTCATTAAATTCTATTAAAGAAAAATGGAAATACCGTGATTACTTGCATGAGTTTCAGCGTGACTTCCAAGTAAGTAATGATTTTGTAGAATCAAGTCAATTATTTCCTTTGATTGAAACGCACTTAGGTTGCCAAATATATGTATCGATTGGAGGAAATCACCTTGGAAAAATTTTTCATGTGGATAATGGAGACTTCGGATTTTGTCATCTAGCAAATTCCTTAGATGAATTTTTAGATAAATGCTATCCTGGATAAATAAAGGCACAGATTTTAATTGTTAAAAAGCTGATCTTCGATAAATTAGGTTTTCCTAAAAATCCACTCTAAATACTAAATTAGGCGTCATTCCTAAAGAGAATTTATCAACTGTTTCTAGGCGAAATTGTACATTGTCATCTTGGTTTAGAAATGGTCTTATTTCATAATAACGTTCTAACAGATTCTTACGATCGTAGATATTAAGTAACGAAAAACCTATTTTTCCTTTCCAATTACTCTTTTTGTCAAAGTTGAATGTGTACGTTCCCGAAAAATCCAAACGATGATAGTCAGGAATGCGCGTACTGTTCGTATCTCCAAAAAAGATAAACAAGTCTCCATTGTCTTGCGTTTGAGACGTTACAGGCGTGTATGGCGTTCCTGTGCGGTAATTCCAACCTAAAGAGAATTTAAAATTGTTGATGGTATACGAATGTGCCCAACGGAAGTAATGGCGAATGTCATAATTTCCAGGAAATGCAAGTCCGTTGTTGATCAGTGAAAATTCAAAATTATTATCTGTATACGAATAACCCATCCACGTTTGGTAATTGTTAATCGTTTTTTCAATTAAGACATCTACTCCGTATATTTTACTGTTTCCTTCTGTAAAAGCTTCTAAAACACTTGTATTTCCAAAGCTTCTGTTGAAAGATGTGAGTCCTGCAATATTTTTGTAATACGTATCTAAATTAACACGCCATCCTTTTTTGTTGAATAAAATTCCTGCGGAAATCTGTTTGCTTTGTAGTATTGGAAATTCATCACCATTTGCAATTGCCCAAACTTGATTTTCCAATCCGAAGTTTAAGGTATTGAACTCTAATAGTTGATTTACTGCTTGGTGTTTTAATTCGCCCGAAAAATTAACACTAAACGCATTGTTTAGTTTTTTCTCAACATATAAACGCGGTTCTAAAAACGTTTTTTTCGTCGTGCTAAAATAATTCATTCGCACTCCTGCGTTGATAATGAGTTCGTTTTTGTCATTGTATTTGTACGACGTAAACAAAGCGTGCGAATTGTTTATATTTTCTTCTCCTGCATTGTAGGTTGTTACACTTTCTTCTGTTCCTCTGAAACCTGAAAAACCAAAAGAAACGTCGTTGGACGAGAATTGATAACCCGATTGTAAGCTCCGTTTTTCATCTATTTTCCAGTTGGTATTGTATGAAAAGCCAATGTCTTTTATTTCATTTCGTTTTTGATCTTGCTCGGTTGCGCCAACAATATTTCCTCTAAATGTGCCTAAATAATCAAAGTTAAACCGTGAGTAATAGGTATCAAGCGTATGTGAAAAATTTGGATTCCATTGGCGTTTCCAACGTCCGCTAATACCATCATTTCGGATACTTAATCGATCTCTAGAAGTTTCTTCAAAAAGATCCACTTTAGAAGTGAAATCAAGTTCATTATTGGTACGCAAATGACTTAGCATTACTTCGTCTTTGTCCGAGAGTTTCCCAATAAATTTGATGGTATAATCTGTAAAAAAGAATTTGTTTTCAGTTTCAGAAAATACGTTTTCTACAATTTCTGAGCTTTTTATAATTTTTGTGTTTTGAAATACACGATCCGAAAAGTTATTGTACGTAAATGTTTCCCAAACATCGGTAAATGCTCTACGTGCCGACACTGTAACGCCGAAGTTTTTTGAAATTGGTATTTTTAAGTATGCATCTCCATGTGTCATATTGAAGCCGAATCCGCCAGATAATTTTTCTGGAACTTTGGTATCGGTTTGAATGTCTATTACACCCGAAATGCGATCGCCATAACGAGTTTCCGTTCCACTTTTATACACAGATACTTCTTCTATTACATACGGATTAAAGGCAGAAATTAGTCCGAAAAAATGTCCGGAATGATACATTTTAATTCCGTCCCACAAAATTAAGTTTTGATCAGGCGTTCCTCCACGAATGAATAATCCTGAAGCGGTTTCGTTAGGACTTTGAATACCAGGAAGTAATTGAATACTTTGCAATACATCTGGCTCTGTAAGTCCTGGCAATATTCCTAATTTTGATGGTGAAATAGATAAAGAGCCGTCATTACTTTTATTGATTCCCGATGTAAGATAGTTGCTTATTAAAATGGTGCCTAAGTCAAATTGATCTACTTCTAGTAGAATGGTTTCGCAAGGATTTTTTTGTAATTCTTGTCCTAATATTCGTTTCGTTTTATATCCTAAGAAACGAACTTCTATGGTATCGGTTGGGACTACTAAGAACAATTCAAACCTTCCATTGATGTTTGTGAGCGTTCCTTTTTTTTGCGAAATATTAACGACCGAAGCTTCTGTGAGTGGTTGTTCACTTTTCGCATCAACGAGCACGCCACAAATGCGTATTTTTCCTTCTTGAGATTGGTTTCTAATGATGTAATAACGTTCGTTAACTTTTTCAAAAACAATAGAAACTTGCTTTTGTAAGCGTTGAATTACCGTGTTTAATGAAACGTTTGTAACTTGTAGTGTAATGGTTTTATTTTCGGCGAGTTCTGCGTTGTATGAAAATTTAATATCATACGCTTTTTCAACAGCTATAAGTACGTTTTTAAGTGGTTCTTGTTCAAAAGAGAATGATTCATTGTTTTGTGCAAACAATGAACAGGTGATGAACAATAAGACAACACTTAAGGTACTTCTCATATACGTCACTATAAAACTTCTTTAGGAAGCTTTTGGGGTTTAAAAAACGCTTTTTAGTTCGCTTCTTTGAGTATAACTGTTTTTTTGCCCTTAAAAGTATGTGAAATTTCCATAGGATCAAAAACTGTTCGCAACGCAAGTTTTAAATTTTTGTGAGAAAAAGTTCCTGTGAAACGTTGTGTAGTGTCTATATTATCAAACGTAAATTCTATTTCGTATTGATCTTGAAGTGCTTCAATCACATGTTTTATAGGCATTTCTCTAAAATTGCTTTCGCCATCTCTCCAAGATGCATTGTTTGTATTGAAGTTCCATGAAGTCGCTTTTCCGTAGATAGAAGAAAATGCCATTCCGTGTGTTAATATTGCTGATTCTTCTGTTTTGGACGTCACTTTTACTTTTCCTTCATGACATTTTACTTCAAAAATATCATCAGCATCCGTAAGAACGTTAAATTGTGTACCCAATACCTCAACATTTCCTGAAGTCGAAGCTACGGTAAATTTTTCTCCTTTTTTTACTTTGAAATAGGCTTCTCCATCAAGAGATACAGTTCTGTCAGTATTCCAAGAGTTTTTATTGAACGAAAGTGTTGATTTGGCATTTAAAATAGCTTCAGAACCATCTGGTAAAAGTACTGTGATTTGTTCGCCAAAACTTGTTTCAAAAATTTCGTCTGTGTTTGAATAGATATAAGTGATTCCAACAAATAAAAGAACAACTGCAGCAGCTGTATATAACCAAGAAGTGTTTAGTTTTCGCACTTTAGGTGTTTGTTTTTGTTGTTTTTGTTGAATCGAACTCAATAGCGATTGCTTATCAAAAGAAGGTGCTTCCATTAGGTCAACACTTTCAATGATTTGCAGATAGTCTTGATACTCAGCAGAGCTTTCAAAACGCAGCGTTTCGTCCTCTGTGAGATCATTGGCAAGCCATCTTGCTAAAAATCTATCATCATTTTTTTCTTCCATCATTTGTGTTTGATTCCCTTATTAAACAGTTTCTTTATAAAATACCCTACTTTTTTTTATACATTTCCTATTTCTTTCCGCATTGTTACCAATGCTTTGTGCATTCGTTTTTCAACTGCTTTTACCGAAAGCCCAATAATTTCGGCAATTTCGGCATAGGTTTTTTTATCTATTCTATTGAGTAAGAACACTTCACGTTGTCCTTCTGGCAATTTTGCAATGGTACGTTGTAATTTTTCGTGAAACTCTTTTTGTCTCATTATAAATTCGGGCGTTTCATTAGAAACTCTGCTTCCAGTTTGCTGTTTGTATTTTAATACGACTTTTTGGTGTGCCACTTCATTTAAAAACATATTGTTGGCAACCGTATATAAATACGACTTTGCTTTTGTGAAAATAACTTTCGCACAATTTTTCCATAGTTTTATGAATGCTTCTTGTACAATGTCTTCTGCTTGTTGCTGACTACCACATTTGTAATACACAAAATTCCGAAGTGTTTCGGCATGTGTATCAAAGATATACTCGTAGTTTTTTGATTCGCAAACAGATTTGTCTTCCGAAGTCATTAATAAGCGATTGTTAATTTCATTTTTCAAAATTACGGAAATTTATTTTTATTTTTTTTTAAAATATTGGTAGGGTATTTTAAAAGTTACCTGTTTTATCATCAAATTAAGCATTGAAAAGATAACAATTGCTTAGAAATTTAACATTTCTAACACGTTCATAAACAAATTAAGTTCAATTAAGTCGGTTTTTTATTAGTTGAAAATAAAGCGGCAGCAAAGCTATTGAGATCGAGGCTAAAGTCTTTGTTGCCCTTTTTTTAAACTGTATTAGAAAAGAAGATGGGAAAACGAATGTTATGAAAAAGAAAAGCAACTATTTCGATAGTTGTCTCACAAAATTCGGGAAAAAGAAAATACATCTCAAAAACCTATTTACTAGTTTTTCTTCCCTCGGTGATACTTATCGCCGAGGTTTTTTTGTGCCTTTTTTAAACTGAAAATATAATAACTTACATAGAAAAAGTGCTGCTTCTTATTGAAACAGCACTTTTTATTTTTATTACTTTTTTAATTTTTTCTTACTGAAACGTATACTCCACTTCATCAAATTCCGTAAGTCTAAAATACCCAAATGCATAGTTGGCTTCGTTGCTAAGATTGATACAGTTTCCGCGAATTTCCGCAGGTGTTGAAGCAAACGGATTTCCAGCAGAATCGTATTGCTCAATGAGTAACGAAATAAAGTTGTAATAGCGTTCCGACACACCAAAAAGTTTTATGTTTACCTCATCTCCAGGATCAAATTGATTTTCTGGATCGTCTTCATCGTCGTCTTTTTCAAAGAATTCATCTTGTACATTTCCGTTGGTAAATTCGTCCGAACGCGTTTCAATGATCGGAAATAAATCGCCAACTTCCTGCAAACGAATCATGTAAAAATTTCCTAATTCTTGCGGATCGTTATACGTAATATTTACATCCAATAATTCTTCATCAAAACCACCTTCAAACGACTGAAATACTTCGTTAATTCCTGTAATTGGCGTCATGGTTTCGGTGGCATTGTACACTTCGCCATTATAAATTACTTCCAAGGTATACGAATTATTCAAGACAGGAATAAAATTATTTACGGCGTACGTTCCGTCATTTTGATCTGTAAAGATGAATTCGACATCCGTTTCATCATTCGTTATTTTTACAGATGCACCTGTAACACTTGTGTCAATATTGGTGTCAAAAAACGGTGTTGACGTGCTTAGTTTTACAGTTTGATTGTTTCCTGCAGTTCCTTTTTCCCAATCAATTGACGCTTCAATCACCAAACGAGGTGGCGCTTCCGTTAAGTCTACATCAATTGGATCGTCACAGGAAATAAACGTGAGCAAAACGGCGAATAGTAGCGTGAGTTGTATGTTTTTTGTCATGATCTTAAAATTTAAAGTTGTAGGTTATGGATGGAATCACACTTCCAAAGATGGAAAGTCTACGGGCTTCATTTATTCCCGTGTCAAAATCTTGCGTGAATGAGACAGAAGCAGCGTTTCTTCTCGCGTAAGCGTTATATAAACCAAAAACCCATTCGCTTTGCCAACGCCTGTTTTTATTTTTAGTTGGTGTATAGGTTGCTGATAAATCCAATCGGTGATAATCTGGCAAACGATTGGCATTTCGCTGATCGAAACTCGCAATGGATAAACCTTCATATTCGTATTGTCCGTTTGGAAACGTTACCGGACGACCTGTTTGATAGGCAAAGTTTGCACTGAATCGCCATTTTTCGTTGAAATCGTAACTTCCTGTAATGGAAATGTCGTGCGTTCTATCAAAAGGCGTATTGTACCAATTTCCTCGGTTAATTCCGGGTCCGCCAGCATTTCCGCCTAAAGTACGTTGCTCCGATTTTGAAAGCGTATACGCAAACCAACCTTTGAATTTCCCTTTGTCTTTACGAAATAAAATTTCCAAACCGTAGGCTCGTGCTTCTCCGTTTAAGATTTCAGTTTCAATATTATTAGTTCCTATTAAGTTAGAACCGTCAATATAATCGATTCGGTTGTCTACATTTTTAAAGTAGGTTTCTATTTCTAGCGAATATTTTTTATCGTTGAAATTTCGGTAATATCCAATTGCATATTGATTGGATTTTTGTGGATCGATATATTCGCCACTTGGTGCCCAAACATCTAATGGCGTTACCGAAATGGTATTGGAAAGCAAGTGTACATATTGTACTGAGCGCGTATAACTTGCTTTGATAGATGAGTCGTCATTTAGTTGATATGATACGCCTAATCGCGGTTCGAGATTTGCAAATGTTTTGATGCTTTCGCTTTTGCTATAATCTGTCGTACTTATTTCTTCGCCTTCTTCGTAAATTCCTATTTCTTGATTGTAAATTAAAGGTTGATCGTTTACATAGTTTGCGATTGCTTGTCCACCTAAACGACTAAATACACTAAAACGCAAACCGTATTGTGCCGTTAGTTTGTCTGTTAATTCATGTTCTGCACTTATGTATGCTGCGCCTTCAAAGGCTCTTTTTTGATCGAGTTTTCGGAAGTTGATTGATGAACCTGGCTCGGAAGGTCGTACTTCTCCAGGATTGAAATCGTAAGTGATTCCGCTTACGCCAAAATCGAGCTTGAGTTTGTCATTGGCATAATACCTCAAATCGTATTTTAGGTTGAAATTTGTGATGTCTGAAACCCAATCTAGCTTTATAAAGTCGAGAACAACTTCATAATCGTATTTGCTATAAATTAACGATAGGTTTGAAAATAGTTTTTCATTGAATACATGATTCCAACGTAAGTTTGCAGACGTATTTCCGTAGCGATTTTTGATGAATTGCGAAATGTCGAAAATGTCTCTTCCGAAGTAACCAGAAAGATAGATTCGGTTGTTTTCATTGATTTCGTAATTTGTTTTTAGATTGAGATCGTAAAACGAGATTTTATCATCGGCAATTTCTTCAATTAATGGCATGAATAAATGTGCATACGAACTTCTTCCGGCAATTAAGAAAGATCCTTTTTTGTTAAACATCGGACCTTCTATTGCCAAACGACTTGAAATGATTCCGACACCGCCGTTGACTTCTAAGTTTTTACTGTTTCCATCTTTCTGACGTACGTCTAACACCGAAGAAATACGTCCGCCAAATTTTGCAGGAATGTCTCCTTTGTAGAGTTTAATGTCTTTGATTGCATCTGCATTGAAAACAGAGAAAAAGCCAAAAAAGTGAGATGTATTGTAAATAATAGCTTCATCGAGCAAGACTAAATTTTGATCTGCTGCGCCACCACGTACATTGAATCCGGCAGTTCCTTCTCCATTGTTGGTAACTCCAGGCAAGAGTTGAATGGATTTGATAACGTCTACTTCTCCCAAAACTACGGGCATTTGTTTTATGGTAGCTGCGTTGAGTTTGGAAACACTCATTTGTGGTTTTCGAATGCTGACACGTTCCGATTCTTCCGCTTCAATAACTACGGCATCTAGTGAAGTTGAAGCTTCTTCAATTTCAAAATTGACCGTTTGGTCTACATTTAATGTAATTTCTTTGGTCACATTTTTATAGCCTAAAAACGAAACGACGATCGTATAGTTTCCTTCAGTAGCTGTGAGTGAGTAGAAACCGTATTCGTTGGTAACTGCACCATTGGTTGTGCCTTTGAGATAGACTGTAGCGCCAAATAGAGTTTCTCCATTTTTGGTGTCTTTTATGGTTCCGCTTACGCTGAATTTTTCTTGCGCAACGAGAAATGTTGTCATAAAAAGACACAGACAGATGATGCTGTTTTTCATTAGTTGATTTGTTTTTTAAATGATTTTCTATAGTTACTAACGATTGAATCGATCATTCGTTACCTATTAACAAAATTTTATGCTACAAAAATAAGGTTCTCGAACTGCTGCTTGTCGTTTTTGTAAATTTTTTAACAAAGTATTATAAATTCAAGTTTACCAATCATGGAATCAACTCTACTGTTCCTAAAACTACGCTATATAATTGATTGCGTGTATTTCACCTTTGCTGCATTAATTACGTAATAATGCAACCTCAACAAGGCGGAAACCGAAAAGCCTTTTTTATAGAAAATAGAGTAGGCAATTTTGAAATAATAATTATGAAAGATACTAAGAACTGTAGTGAAACAAGATATTTTAAAGCAACGTATTCTTGTGATAACTACTCCGATATTTACATTGGCGATTGTAATGAAGTACAACGAAAAATAACCGAAAATAGCACGTTAGAAGCCGTAAGTTTTGAAGCAAAAGCAACTTGTAATGAGTATTTGTATTTTGTGTGTTGGAGTGATGATGGCGGACTGAATGGACTTTTGGCAGAACTGCACGGAAGCAATACCGTTTTTTCGGGAACACATGCAAAGTGGGAAGTTTTTGCAACAGGAATTAATTTTAGAGATCACATTACACGACCTTCTGAAAAGTTAGTAAATGCCGAACTTAAAAAAGCACATTGTAAAAAGTGGAAAGCGGTTACGAAAGGACCAAATAACGGAAAGAGACCTTTTAGAACGTATAAAGAGATTGACACCGCGGCACATTTTATTTGGTTCGATTCAGGAAAAGATTCTTCACAAGGTGCGCCTTTTCAGGGATTTAATCATGATGAGTTTTTGATTTTTAGATTTCCGATTAGTGAATTGTTTACAAAAGAATGTCACGATTGTAAACACGATTGCGAATGTGTAGATGATTGCCATTGTTCTGTGTGTGCAGAAACGATTGAAGAAGAACGAAAAGTGTTAAAAACGGAAGCGCTTTCGAAAACATTCCTGATAAAAGGAAAAGAAAATAATTCGCGCAGATGCAAAACTCCATATTCAGAAGAAACTTGTTCTATGCTCGATTTGCCAACGTTAGAACCTTGCTTCTACTTGCATTGGGGCGACGGTAAAAGAGATCAGTTAGAAACAAATGATAGTGAAGTATTGTACATCACTGCATGTAATCCGTATGGAAATTTACGCTTTAGAGGATTGACAATTACAAATATTAGTATTGTGCCAAAAGGTGGTCGTGGAAATACAATTATTTCAGGTACTGCAAGTGCAACAGTTTCACAAAGTGTTGATATACAAACGCCTATTCGTACGTTGGAAAAAGAAAACGCAACAATTGTTTCTCAACTAAATAATACGATTCAGTTGATTCCAAATCGTTTGATTCAGTTGGGCGATTTGTGTGGCTGTGCATGTGCGAGTCAGGCATTGCATTTATCACTTCAAAATGCAAAACCGCAAGACTATGAAATTTTGGTGGACTATTGCATTGATCAGATTGAAATAAATCAAGATAATACAGGAAAAACACGCTTTCCTATTACAGTAATAAAGAGTTAATTAACATTTTAAAAAACGTTCCGCTTGTTTGCGCAGGCGGAACATAATAATACGATTATGAAAAAA
>NZ_JBGCDL010000048.1:0-4442 GCF_045105435.1 Kordia sp.
AGTATACCTACAATTAAGTGATATAAAGACGCATTATGAAATAGCACTGCAAGTACAAAACCGATTGTTAGCGCAATGTATTGATGTCGTTTGTTTTTAAATACCGTAAAAGCTACCGCAGCCATGATTGCTATGAACAAACAGCCATTAAAATATAGCGGAAGTGTTTCAGTAATTAACAATACCACTTTGGATGTTGCTAATTCTCCAGAAACAAAAAGACGTACTAATGAAGGAAGTGAGACTAAAAATGCTGTAATAACGATAAGATAAATCCAAAGTTTGCTGGCTATAAAATAGTTTTTGTCACGAATCCAATTGATTTCCGTTAAGTAATGTAATGGTCCTAATACAGCATAGGCAAAGAGAAAGAGTTCAAAAGGCAAATAATAAGCTAACAGAAAAGATATGATTATCAACCCTGTGTTTAAAATATCTACGTTTCCTGTTTTCATTGGTTATTTCTGTGTGATTAATTCTGTCCGATGGAATTCTTCAAATAATGATATGTATTGATACGTATTCCTTTGTTATGTCCATTTCCTTAATGCTTAAAAATAGAAAAAGCTTCGTAAATTACGAAGCTTTTCCTTATGAATTTAAGAATTGAATCTTAGTATGTTATTCAATAATCATTTTCTTGGTTGACACTTTCTTACCACCTACATATAATGTGTAGTAGTACATACCAGAAGATAAGTTTCTTGTATTGATATCTAATTCTTGGTCTCCTTTTTGTTGTAAATCAACTGTTGAAATTACTTGTCCAGCTGTATTTACAAATACAATTGCTGCATCTCCCGTTAATTCTTGTGGGATGAAGTAACGAATTGAAGAAGTATCATTGAACGGATTTGGAATATTTTGATATAAAATAGCTCCACTTCTTGATGCATTTTCAGGACTTACAATTGATAAAGTTCCGTCACATGCACATACTTCAATAGCAGCAACTCTAGTTAATAAATCATCTATTTGTGTCTGTTGCGCAGCATTCTCTGCTTCTAGTGCAGACAATACTGGAGCTAAATCAACGTCTACAGAAGTTCCGCCTTCAATGGCAACTGTTAACGTTGATCCTGATAAAGTAGCAGAAGTTAAGTTCTGATTATCCGTTCCTGTTCCATCAGCTAATGTAGCTAAGTCAACGCCAGTTCCACCAGATATATTTAAGGTTGTTCCTGATAAAGATAAGTTTTGAGAATCTGTTCCTGTTCCATCAGCTAGTGTACTTAAATCAACTCCAGTTCCTCCACTAATATTTAATGTAGATCCTGATAAAGATAAGTTTTGACTATCTGTGTTATCTAAATATCCTGATAAATCAACAGTTCCTGCATCACCAGTAATACTTAATACATTTGCTGAAACTGAGATTGCTTGACTATCCGTTCCTGTTCCATCTTGTAATGAAACTAAATCAACACCAGTTCCGCCTGAAATATTTAAGGTTGTTCCCATTAATGATAAATCTTGACTATCTGTACCTGTTCCATCTTGTAATGGCGCTAAATCGACTCCAGTTCCACCAGAAATATTTAAGGTTGTTCCCGATAAAGATAAATCTTGCTCATCTGTGTTATCTAAATACCCTGATAAATCAACAGTTGTCATACCTCCTGAAATACTTAAAACATTTGCTGAAACAGCTAATTCTTGATTATCCGTTCCTGTTCCATCTTGTAATGGCGCTAAATCGACTCCAGTTCCACCAGAAATATTTAAAGTTGTTCCTGATAAAGATAAATCTTGCTCATCTGTGTTATCTAAATATCCTGATAAATCGACTGTTGTCATTCCTCCTGAAATACTTAAAACATTTGCTGAAACAGCTAATTCTTGACTATCAGTTCCTGTTCCATCTTGTAATGGCGCTAAATCAACACCAGTTCCTCCAGAAATATTTAAAGTTGTTCCAGACAAAGATAAATCTTGCTCATCTGTGTTGTCTAAATATCCTGATAAGTCAACAGTTCCTGCGTCTCCTGTAATGCTTAATATATTGGTTGCAACTGAGATTGCTTGTGCATCTGTATTGTCTAAATATGGAGATAAATCTACCGATCCACCATCTACTAAACTCAATGTATTTGTTGCAAGTGATAAATCTTGAGTATCACTATTCATCATTCCTTTCCACTGCGTTCCATCCCAATAAAAAGAATTATCAGTTTCTGTATCATATACCACCATACCTTCATCGGTTGCTGCTAATGAAGTTCCGAAAGCAGTACGTTCTGCGGTTGTCATACGGTTTAAATGTAAACCTTTCGTTGCACCAGTTAAGTCTAGAGAAGCATTTGCGTTTGGTGTATCTGTTCCAATACCGACACTTAATGGATTTATGCTTCCACCAAGCACCATTGTATTATCATTTAAGGCTGTGGCAGCATTACCAATAGCAACCGAGTTTGTTCCTTGTACCCTTGCGCTAGTACCAATGGCAATGTTATTTGTTGGATTTAAAGCACTTGGATCTGTAGAAGAAGCCTGATATCCAATTACAATAGTTCCATCATTTTGTGCTACTGTAGTAGAACCAATCGCTATTGCAAACTGATTGTCAACGTCAACAGAACGTCCAATACCAACTGCATCATTTTCTGCAACATTCACACGATCACCAATACCAACTGAGTAATCAGCTAAAGTTCCCATATTTCCTAGATATCCCATCATAATAGAGTAATCTCCTCTAACATCATGATCATGCCCTAAAGAAACTGAATATTGTCCATCAATAAATGCTCTGTTACCAAATCCCATAACATTATTATTACTTACAGTAATATCGTATCCATAAAACACAGCGTTAGAACGGTTTGTATTGTCGAAATCTGCTAAAGATCCCATACCAACATTGTATTGTCCTTCTCTGTTTGAAAAACCAGTAGAAAAACCTACATACGTATTGTGGTTTGCATTTGAAGTATTATTTGTACGGTTATTGTCCCAACCAGCTTGTGCTCCAATAAATGTGTTGTAATCAGCCCATTCTGTAGCTACACCGGCGGCGGCACCAACCATGGTATTGTAAATACCATCTCCAATATCAATACCTGCTGAATCTCCAAAAGCAGAGTTGTGGTGTCCATCATCTACATCACTCATAGACTCACTACCAACAGCTGTATTTCGGTATCCAACATCAGATGAAATACCTACTTCGTTACCAATAAAAGTTTGTTTGTAACCAGTAGTGTTACTAAAACCTGCATCTTCTCCGATGAATGTGTTTTCGTAACCAGTTGTGTTATTTGCTCCAGATTCTTCACCGACGAATGTATTGTCATAACCAGTCGTATTGTTTTCTCCAGATTCGGCACCGATAAAAGTGTTATCTCCACCTGTAGTTGTTAATCTACCAGCTTCATATCCCATGAAGGTGTTATCAAAACCAGTAGTATTGGAATATCCTGCAAGATATCCGATAGCGACAAGTTCACTTGTTGTAACGCTTCGTCCAGCACTGTAACCAAATAGAGTTACTCTTGATCCTGAGGTAATAAAACTACCTGTACTATCTCCGTAAAAAGTGTTAAAATCACCTGTAGTAATGGCAACTCCTGAACCAGTACCCATGGTTTCATTTAACGTTTGGGCTTGCGCGTCTGTAATACATAACAGACTTAATACAAACACAATAACGAGGGGTAATTGTTTTTTCATAATAGAATTGTTGTTAGTTTGTTTAATATGGTTATTATAAATATAATAATTATAATTTTAACATAATTTTCAAATATAAGTAAGAACTCTTAAAGAAAAGTAAGGGTTTCTACGTGATCTTTAAAAAATTATGCTCATTTCGTATATTTTTATTTATGATTACTTAATTTTAGCTTGAATAATTCTACTATATTGCATCAAAAACTAACCGAACCCTACATGCCAAAAGCTGAAAAATTTAGTAGCTGGATACTATTTATAGTTATATTTTTAATCTATGTAATTTGTGCCCCAAACACTATTGCTTTCTGGGATAGCGCTGAGTTTATCACTAGTAATTATACGCTTCAAGCATCGCATCCGCCAGGTGCACCTTTTTATACTATTTTATGTAAAGTTATTTTATCTTTTTTCCCTGCAACCAAAGCTGCACTCGTCAGTAATTTAATTTCTGCCTTTTTTGGAGCATTGACATGTAGCTTGTTATTTAGAATCACTACAAATATAGCTACACGTATACTTTCTGCTACTAAAAGTACACTTACGCCTACAATTGCCTTAATCGCAGGAAGTACAGCAGCGCTTTCACTTGCATTTTCAGATAGTTTTTGGACAGCTTCCACCGAAGCAGAAGTATACACCTTGTCTTTTGCACTTATGACAGGAATGATTTATGCAATGCTACTTTGGGAACAAACAACAAATCGTAAAAAAGAAATTAGATATGCTTTTTTAATTGCACTCCTTTTAGGAATTTCTACAAGTGTGCATTT
>NZ_JBGCDL010000049.1:0-5505 GCF_045105435.1 Kordia sp.
GTATTTTACGGAAAAACGTTTCGCATAAACATTAATTTTAAATATCTTGCGGGTTAAGCATAATTTGCATTTTTTGTAGTAAATAGCAATTCCTAAATGGCAAAGAAAAAAACCGTAAAAAAAACTAAGAAAGCTCCAAAAGCTTCAAAATTCAAAAAACCTGATTTTACTTTTACCCGACAGCATCAAATTATATTGGGAAGTTTACTCATGTTGTTTGCAATAGCGTTGTTTATTGCGTTTGCTTCGTACTTTTTTACAGGTGAAGTAGACCAAAGTACATTAACGAATACCGACGGAAGTGCTAAACCACAAAATTGGATGCAACGCTTTGGTGCAAGTATGAGTAATTTCTTTATCTATGAAGGATTCGGAATTGCCTCTTTTATATTTGCTAGCCTGTTTTTCCTTACAGGATTGCATTTTTTAATGGATACGAAGAAAAAACTATTTTCAAAATGGTTTTGGGGAAGCATCATTGTCATTTGGCTTTCTGTCTTTTTAGGCTTTTTCTTTAATTCGGCGCCAATCTTAGGCGGAACTATCGGTTTTGAAATCAACTCGTATTTACAAACATATATTGGAAGTATTGGTGTTGGACTGTTGTTACTTTTTGGAGCCATTATTTATGCTGTATTGCGATTAAAGCTTACGCCAGAACACGTAACGGAATATATCAACAAAAGAAAGAATGATATAAAAGAAGATTTCGCTACAGCGGAAACAACTCAGACTACTAAAACGGAAGAAACAGAAGTAAAAGAAGCTACAACACCTACTGAAACGACTATTACAGAAAAAACTACTGTTCCGACAGCAGAAACGAAGAAAATAGAGGTTGAAAAGTCTGAATTTGAACTGTCAGTTGAAAATCTGCAACCAACGATCAAAAATCATTCTATAAAAGAAGAGAAAAAGGAGCTTGTAAAAGATACCTCTTTTGAAGTAGAAATTCCAAAGGAAGAGGAAGCAACTGAAATTCAGGTAGAAAAGGTTGTTGAAGAAAAAACGGTTACCGAAAACTTATCAGACAAACTTGTTAAAGAACATGGAGAATTTGATCCAACTTTAGAATTGGGCAATTTCCGTTTTCCAACCATTGAACTCTTAAAAGATTATACCAACGGAAGTTCTATCACCATCAATCAAGAAGAACTCGAAGAAAATAAAAACCAAATTGTTACTACACTGCGCAATTACAAAATAGAAATTGCAAGTATCAAAGCAACCGTTGGACCAACAGTTACACTATACGAAATCATTCCAGAAGCAGGTGTCCGTATTTCTAAAATTAAAAACTTAGAAGACGATATTGCACTTTCGCTCGCTGCCTTAGGAATTCGTATCATTGCGCCAATGCCAGGAAAAGGAACTATTGGTATTGAAGTGCCAAATAAAAAACCTGCTATTGTTTCCATGCGATCAGCTATTGCATCTAAGAAGTTTCAAGAAGCAGAAATGCAATTGCCAATTGCCTTCGGAAAAACGATTAGCAATGAAACATTAGTGGTCGATTTAGCCAAAATGCCACACTTATTAATGGCTGGTGCAACTGGACAAGGAAAGTCGGTTGGACTGAATTGTATTTTGACATCAATTCTTTACAAGAAACATCCCGCTGAGGTAAAATTTGTATTGGTTGATCCGAAAAAAGTAGAATTAACGCTATTTAATAAAATTGAACGTCACTATTTAGCCAAACTTCCCGATGCAGGAGAAGCCATTATTACTGACAATTCTAAAGTAATTAACACACTAAATTCATTGTGTATTGAAATGGATCAGCGTTACGACATGCTCAAAAATGCATTGTGTCGTAACATTGTAGAATACAACACCAAATTCAAAGCGCGAAAATTGAATCCGAATGACGGACATAAGTTTTTACCATATATTGTATTGGTTGTGGATGAATTTGCCGATTTAATTATGACCGCAGGAAAAGAAGTAGAAACACCTATTGCACGTTTAGCGCAATTAGCACGTGCGATCGGAATTCACTTAATTATTGCCACACAAAGACCTTCGGTAAACGTAATTACAGGTATGATTAAGGCGAATTTCCCTGCCAGAGTCGCATTCCGTGTAATGTCGAAAATAGATTCACGTACCATTTTGGATAATTCTGGAGCCGATCAATTAATTGGTCGTGGTGATATGCTGTACACACAAGGAAACGATTTAATTCGTATACAATGTGCTTTTGTAGATACGCCAGAAGTAGAAAAAATAACCGATTTTATTGGCGCACAAAAAGCCTATCCTGACGCATTTATATTACCAGAATATTCTGGTGAAGAAAGTGGCACAAGTCTTGATATAGACATCGCAGATAGAGACAAATTATTCCGACAAGCTGCGGAAGTTATCGTAATTGCACAGCAAGGTTCAGCCTCGTTATTACAACGAAAATTAAAACTTGGATACAACCGTGCAGGACGTTTAATAGATCAATTGGAAGCAGCAGGAATCGTAGGTCAATTTGAAGGAAGCAAAGCGCGTCAAGTGCTTGTTCCAGATATTTTAGCTTTAGAACAATTATTAGAAAACGAAAAAAATGGATAAAATGAAAAAATTAGTTTTAGTGTTGGTATTAGGAGTGTTTGCATTCAATGTAAGTGCGCAGAATGCAGAAAAAGCAAAAAAACTATTAGATGAAGTTTCTGCCAAAGTAAATAGTTATGAAAACATTCAGATCGAATTTAAGTATGTATTAAATAACAAAGAAGCAAATACCAAACAAGAATCGAAAGGAAATGTAACACTTGAAGGTGACAAATATTTACTTAACTTCTTAGGATTTACAAAAATTTACGACACCAAAAAAGTATACACCATTGTTCCTGCAAACGAAGAAGTAACCATTTCAGATGCCGATGATGACGAAACAGGTTTATCACCTTCAGAAATGTTGACATTCTACAAAAATGGATATACGTACGAATGGGATATTTTACAAAATATTCGCGGAAGAAAAATTCAATACATCAAATTAACACCAACTAGTTCAGAATCAGATATTAAAACAGTTTTACTTGGAATTGATGTAAAAACAAAGCACATCTACAATTTATTAGAAACAGGAAAAAATGGTACAAATACCACTTTAACTGTTAATTCTTTTAAAACGAATCAGCCTTTATCAAAAAGCTTATTTATATTTGACGAATCGAAATACGATGATTATTATATAGATAAAAACGATTAGTCTACTTGAAAATATTAGATCGATATATACTTAAAAGTTATTTAATAACTTTCCTTACCGTGTTTGTAATATTTATGTTCATATTTATATTACAAACCGTTTGGCTTTTTATAGGAGAACTGGCTGGAAAAGGCTTAGATGTTGGAATTATTCTAAAATTCTTACTCTACACTGCGCCGAAACTAATTCCGCTCGTACTTCCATTAAGTATTTTGGTATCTTCTATTATGACTTTTGGTCGATTTGCAGAAAGCTACGAATTTGCTGCAATGAAATCAACGGGAATTTCATTACAACGCGCCATGCGAAGTTTGGTGGTATTCATCTTTTTACTAGGTATTGGAACGTTTTTCTTTAATGACAATGTCATTCCTTGGTCAGAATTTAAACAATACAACCTTCGTAAAAATTTAGCAAAAAAGAAACCAGCTTTAGCCATTGGTGAAGGTGTTTTTAACAACATCGGAAACATCAATATTAAGGTTGATAAAAAATACGGCGACAACGATCAGTTATTAGACAAAGTGATTATTCACGAGAAATCAAATGACAAGAAAAATCGTGTCGTATTAAAATCTAAAAAAGGAGAATTAAAAAGTAGACCAGATTCTGACATCTTACAAATGGTATTGTTTGATGGAAATCGCTATGAAGATGTAAAATCAACCGATCCGAAAGATATGTTGCGCTTGCAACACGCCAAAGTTTCGTTTGAAAAATACACCATGAACATTGACTTGCGCGAAGTAAATAAAGTCGATTTTACAGACGAAAGTAACGAAACTTACAAAATGTACAATGTGCGTCAACTTATTGATACTACGGCTTCTTACTATCAAAAGTACAAACAGGCAAAAATTGGATTTGGAGACAATATGTACAAACGTACAGGAATCATAATTATTGAAAAAGATTCTACCAATAGAGTACCTTTAGATTCCATAAGTGCGTCTGAAAATGTATTAGATATTCTTTCTTTAAAAAATAAAAAACGCGCTTTAGATATTTCCATCACAAGCATCAAAGGACGTCGCTCGACACTTGAAAATACAGAAAATCGCTTTAAGCGAATGGAAAAAAAGATGAATCATCATAAAATATTTATGCATGATAAATTTGCTGTTGCCATTGCTTGTATCATTCTATTCTTTGTAGGCGCGCCACTTGGAGCCATTATTCGCAAAGGTGGAATTGGTTTGCCTATGGTAATAGCCATCTGCTTATTCTTAGCCTATCACTTTATTGGAATCTTTGGAAAAAACAGTGCGGAAGATGGCAGTATTCCTCCCTGGCTGGGAACGTGGCTTTCAACGTTAATTATGTTTCCGCTGAGTATTTACTTTACACGCAGAGCTACTTCCGATCAAGGTTTGTTTAGCTTCTCGTTTAAAGAGTTATTTGTTAGACTTACTGAAGAAGAGGATGAGGAAGAAGAAGTTATTTCTGTTATAACTGAAATTACAGACTTAGACAGACAAAGTACTGAAAAATTCTCTGCATTAAATGATGCGAAATTGATGAATGTTGTTAAAAACTATCGTCAATACAACTATACAGAAGGCGAACGTAGTTTGGCAATTAGCATATTGGCTGATCGTGGTATTTCGGAACGCAGACTGAAGGTATTAGGATTTTTTGAAAATAAAACATATCAAAAGGCTACTGATAGTCACGAAAAATTCTTAAAAACATCCAAGCGTACGTTTTTATTTTATGTTCCTTTTGCAATTCTTAGTAGCGCCATTCCAGTTTTACTAAATAATGTTGTTATGGAAGATTGGTTGCTAATTATCTTGTTTACAATTTCAATAATTACTGGAATTTTATACCTATATAATTTTATAAAATCATTTTTCCACTTATATGATCTATCAAAAGCGCTAGGTGATGAAGGCGGTATTAACAATACAGTTCAAATTATATACTTTATAGGAATTCCGATTTACTTTATCATGTACTTTTTTATTAAAAACAGAATAAAACAAGCACTTGAAAGTATTGAATAATTATAAAATATACATTTGTACACTACAAAAATGATATTCTCATAAACTGTATAAATACTACCATAAATCTTTCGCATTCTTTATTTGATTTTTTTTAACAAGAATCACTATTTTTGTGAGCAAATTATACAACAACATGACATCAACCACAAAAGTGAAGCCTAATACACAATTACATAGCATCCACGAAGCCATTGAAGATATCCGACAAGGAAAAGTAATTATTGTAGTTGACGATGAAAATCGTGAAAATGAAGGTGATTTTTTAGCTGCTGCTGAAAAGGTAACGCC
>NZ_JBGCDL010000050.1:0-5574 GCF_045105435.1 Kordia sp.
ATGAGTTCAAAAAAGTTCAATTCAAAATGTTCATTGATAATTTGAGAAGTATTATGTCGTGTCGTATTCAACATTTTAGAAAGTTTCTCCAGGTTGATATCATTATTCTTATAAATTTTTTCTTCATTCAATAAGTACAATAATTGCTCTTTTAATTCATACGATAAACTTTCGGTAAGTCCTGAGTTTCTGTATTTGGCATTTAATCGAATTACATAACTATTCGTGATAACTTTTGGTTGAATGAACGCCATAAAACCAACATACAAAACCATCGAAGTCATAATCCATATTTGAAAATGATATAGATAGTCACTTTTCGGAATTATTTTGATTACCACTAAACAGTATACCGTAAAACTCAATATATAGAGCGAAATTAAAACTACTAAATTTCGTTGCCATTTTTGCACACGTGTACTTATTTTAGCGTTTTTCCGAATGTCTCTGTTGTACATTTTTAATACAAAATAACCATATACAGAAAGTGAAGTTAACTTTACAAAAACCATTGGCGGCAAAAATGATGCATAATTTATAGTACTTGTTCCTAGCATTATTTTCAACTTCTCTTCTTCTGGAAGCACTAATATTGGTAACAACACCAATATAATTACAATTGTAGGAATGAGGTGTAATATATCCTGTTTTTGAAATACATACTTTTTGGTAATGCTTTTAAAATAGAAATAAAGCAATGGTCCGTCTGCAAATACGAATACAGTTGACATGAATAAAATACAGGGAAGTCTAAATTTTAAGTTTGAATCGTACAGAAATAAATGCAGTATAAAAAAGGAATGTTTAAATACAAAGACACTCATAAATATAATGGCACTTCTATTCTTGTTTCGCTTAAAATGCATCACAATCGCAATAAAAAAGCCTATCAAAGCTGCAAATAAATAGAATAAGTTGAATGCAGTAAAGTGCAAACCATACTTTTTAATTATTTTTTGAAACGGTTCAGCATCAACTATTGCTACAAATTCGCTGTCGTGAATAAAGTTTACATTGTAACTCATCTTTATATACATATCTGCATAGAAAGACGCTTTTTCCACTTCGCGATTTCGCGCGTGTTTGTAAGCCAGTTCTTTGTAGATAGGAATACTATCCACGGAACTGGTTGTTAATTTTAATTTGTTGACATCATAGAAATAGGTAAATTCCTCTGACGCAGTTTCTGTTAACTTCGTTTGATGGTTTACAGCATTATTTTGGTTGTGTCCGAAGACACTTGTTTTAGGGTTGAAAAAAATAAGAACAAATACCATCAAACGTGTTATTTGATTTAATTCTTTCATAACAATACGGTTTACTTAAATATACGATATTATTCCATGCAATCGTACTGTTTTGGTATGTCCCGATAAAGTTTTACCTGTTATTTACTTCTGTGAAATGTTTTTTTCTTATGATTGTTTAACCTTAAAAGCTACTTTAGTAACACTCATTTTCAATATTTTAAATGATTTTACAACTATTACTTTTGCATGAAGATATGATACTTGCAAGCACTTTTATTTTCCATGTTTTGTTGTGTAAGATTTATAAATCGTGCATATTTCTATCCATTTGGAAGCTGCTTGATCAATCGTTTTTATGATGAATTACAACAGAAAGTCTTCTGCAAGAATAAAAACAGTTCATTTTTTAAAACATAAAAAGAGGCTGTCTGGAAAGTTTCAAAAGCTGTCATTCTGGACTTGATCCAGAATCTCTTAAAGCTGATTTTCAAGTGTTATGCGAAACCGAATCAAGTTCGGTTTGACGAAATTATGACTTTTTAGACAACCTCTTCTATTTGCATATATTTAGTTAAGAAATCGAAGTTTTCTAAAAAATTTAAACACCTTCTGCTTCATCTTCAACAATAAAGCCTCCATAAATTAATTGAGGATCTTGAATTTGGAATTGCGCTAAATTTTCTAAAATACTAATTGATTTTAAATGATTCATAATACTGTGAAAGTAGTAAGAATCAAAAAATCATAAAAGAAAGACTTCCTACAATTCACTGAGCTACAACAAATAAGCAATTACAAATTTTATCCTTTTATCTTCTTCTCTTTTACAGTTCCATATTTATCAAATAGATAGACTAATGAAGTCATGGTTGCTGCTCCTAATTCCAATTCACGTTTGTTTACCGCATCAAAAGTATCATTTTCCGCATGATGATGATCAAAATACCGTTGCGAATCTGGACGTAAACCAGCCAATACAATTTGATCGTCTTTTAACGGACCAATATCTGCGCCACTTCCGCCTTTTTCAAAATAATGAATTAAATACGGTTTAAATAATGGTTTCCAGCTTTCTACTTGTGCAAAATTCCCTGCCGAACAATCAAACGAAAATCCTCTCGGTGTAAATCCGCCAGCATCACTTTCTAAAGCAAACACATGCTTTTCCCCTTTTTCTTGGGCAATTTCTGCATATTTACGTCCGCCACGCAATCCGTTTTCTTCATTCATAAACAATACAACTCTGATTGTTCTTTTTGGTGTATATCCTGTTTCTTTCATTAAACGCAATACTTCCATACTTTGCACAACTCCAGCACCATCATCGTGCGAACCATCTCCTAAATCCCAAGAATCTAAATGTCCGCCCACAATGATAATTTCATTCGGAAACTCGCTTCCTGTAATTTCTCCAATAACATTATGTGATAATACATCTTCATATTGTCTACAATATGTTGTGAATGAAAATTGCAATTTTGGATTTTCTTCCAATTTTTTACTTAGTAATTCTGCTCCGTTAGTACTAATAGCTACTGCAGGAATTCTATCTGCCACAGCAACACCTTCATACCCCATACTTCCTGTGTGCGGATAATCGTCTAAACGCAAGTTCATTGAACGTACAACTACACCAATGGCACCATATTTTAAGGCTTCTTTTGCGCCGCTGTAACGCTGATCTACACAACCGCCATACGCTTCAAACGTACTGATTAAATCTGGTTGCATTGGACGATTATAGAATACTATTTTCCCTTTAATTTTGTCAGCTCCGAGTGTTTTTAAGTCTTCTATACCTTTTACTTCTATCACTTCAGCTTGTATGCCACCAAATTTAGTTGCAACAGATCCGCCTAAAGCGCAAACAGGTACTTTTGTTGCATTTCTATTGGAACCATTTTTTATATAAGCTTCTTCCGCTTGTCCACGTTCCCATTTTGGCACCATTACTTCTTGTAGCCACACTTTATCCAAGCCTAATTTTTCTAGTTCCGCTTTTGTGTATTGCACAGCTTTTGCAGCATTGGCTGAACCTGAAAGTCGTCCGCCAATTTCATTTGATAAATGATCAAGCCACGCATAACTTTGTCCGTTAATTAACGAAGTTGAGTATACTTTTTTGAGTTGTTTCTCATCTGCATTTTGCGCAAAACTGATTGCACAAGCAAGCAATAATAGTATAGAGAGTTTCTTCATTTTAAGTAATATTAGGTTTTATTCAGATTCTAATTCTTTTTTATATGAGTCAAGATTTGCTTTGATATCGTCGTCCAATTCTGGCTCATCAATATCGTCATATCCTTTTAATGTATCATATATTATTTTTGCTACAATATAGCGTGCAGTTGGTTTGTCATCTGCCGGAATTGTAAACCAAGGTGCATGTGGTTTGCTTGTTCTGTTTAGTGCATCTTCATAACATTCTTGGTATTTGTCCCAAAGTTTACGCTCTTTTAAATCGCCAGGAGAGAATTTCCAGTTTTTTTCTTTGAGTTCTAAACGACGAAGCAATCTGTTTTTTTGTTCCTCTTTTGAAATGTTCAAGAAAAACTTAAAAATGATCGTTCCGTTGTCGGAAATATGCTTTTCAAAGTTATTAATTTGCTCAAAACGCTTCGCCCAAAATGCATCATTTACATCATCAACAGCATTTACATTCGGAATATTTTCGCCCATTATATAATATGGATGTACACGCGTCACCAATACATTTTCATAATGTGTTCTATTAAAAACAGAGAACTTTCCTCTTGCGGGTAATGCAATATAATGTCGCCATAAATAATCGTGTTTCAATTCCAATTCTGTTGGCACTTTAAAACTATGCACTACAATTCCGCGCGTATTAAAATCTTTAAACACTTCACGAATTAAGCTATCTTTTCCTGCTGTATCCATTCCTTGCAAGCAAACCAATACACCATATTTTCCGTGTGCGTATAAGGTATCTTGTAATTCCCCTAACTTTTCCCTGACATCTTCAAGTTCTTTTTTTGTTTCTTTTTTAGATTCTCCAAGATCAAATTTGGTGCTTACTTCGCTTAGTTTTACAGTTTCAGTTACTTTAAAAGTGTTGGTATCAAAATGCTTCATGCGTTGCTATTTTTCTTTGAAGGCTAAATATACGGATTGTACTTCACTTTTTTTGTAGTTTAGCCGTTTGAAATTATTAGTATTGCATTATGAAATATCAAAAATTAGTGTTTATTTTATGTTTATGTGTGAGTTTTTCTCTGTTTGCACAAAGCGATCAAGATTCAATTCCCGCTTTTACCAAAAACGGAATTTCCAAACCTAGCATTTTAGCTACGAATCCGTTTGGGGTTTTTATCTCTCGATTGAATCATAATTTTAAGTTGAACGCTTCCCGCAGATTAGAATTGGATATTACGCTCGAAAGTGGAAATGTTTGGGGACCAAATGTGAAAACGTATATTCCGAATGATCCTTCTTTGCGAAGAGAAATGCGGAATTTGGAATGGTTTAGCAGACAGTATTTTGTAGATGAAGAAATGCTAGATACTGGTTATTTTGAGATTGAAACTGATGGTGTTATTAAAGGTTTGCGTGGTAATTTGACGGTTCCGACAGGTAAAAACCAAGAATTAGTTGTTGGCTTTAGAGCTTTTGTATTGACGAACGGAAAGTTTCCTTTTTCGGCATTGACAACCGATCGTTTTATTGAGTTTTTCCATGACAATGTTGCTGGTGGCGATGATCCTTTTGATAGACGTGTTTTTGGATTGGACGAAGCTAAATTTTTGTATGCAGATAGAAACGGAAGAACATTCAACCTTGGAAATGGCGATTTTTTAACTGCCGGAATTGAAACACATTACTATTATTACCCAACTTTTTTGAATGATAAAAAAATCTATTTTAATTTGGGTGCGCATGTAGGAACCAATCTTTCTAAGTACAATATGTCAATGGATATTGGCGCTTCGGCAGCTGGTGTAAAACAGTTTGACCTCAACGATCGTAATTTTGTACTGTTTGGTGTGGGCGCGAATTTACTCCGTAAAAATGCTATCGATTTACAAAGTGATAATTTCGATTTTGGAACAAATAATTTTATTGGAAGTTTTGAAGTGAATGGAGAATATACCTTTGTTTCTAAAGGAAAAACCTATCATTCTTTCGGAATCAACTATTATTTACAGACTAGTTTACACGAAAAAGACGAAGACGCTTATAATATTTACGTCCGTGATGATGATTCTTCTAAATCTTGGGGACACGGAACGCGTCATTTGTATCGCGATACTAATTATTGGACATTTGTGTATACGTTTACACGAAAAATTTCAACTTCTTTTTA
>NZ_JBGCDL010000051.1:0-4255 GCF_045105435.1 Kordia sp.
CAAGAGAAAAAGAGTATTGCGAGACAACTAATTTTTAACAATTGTTTCATTGCGTGGTATTTTTATTTTTGTATTGAATTGTATTCGCTACAAGGGTTTGGTTTAGTTCAAATTTAGGGTAAAAAAAACCACTTCGCTCAATAAGAAGCGGTTTTTAACAAAATGCTAAGATTTTTTACTTGATAATTGAGATTTTAGTATTGTAAAGTTTGACCGATTTTTTTAGTAGAATAAAGGTTTGAACTGTGACCAATGTTTGTAAATAAGTACGCCGTTTAAAGTAGCTACAACGAGTGCACCAATCATTCCGCCAGATAAATCTAAGAAGAAATGAAATAGTAAAATGTTTACAGATATTGGTGCTAGTACGACAAGCGCGAAAGGCACCCATTTTTTGAGAATTAATAAAACTCCAACATACACTTCTAATGCGCCGACTATTGGGAGAATGTATCCTGCGGTGTCAAGAGAGTTCATGAATTCTTTAGCGCCACCAGCTTCAGGAAAAGAAGGTTGTGGTAAAAAACCAGATTCCATAAAAATCATAATGACTTTATTAGCGCCAAATACAATGAGAATTAATCCTAATACGAAACGGATAATTTTGGTGAAGTTGGAGTTCATAGGTGTGAGATTTTCAGTTAGTGTTCTATCAAGATATAAAAAAGATAGCGTATTTACTAACTATTTTCAACAACAAAAACTTTCACACACGATTAATAACTAACTAATTTTCAGTTTTTTGCATAAAAAAAGACACTTATTTTTAAGAAGTGCCTTGGGTTGTATATTGTTTTTGTTATTTAATATCAGACTAATTTATGATCTACTAAATGTTGTGCAATTTGTACCGCATTTGTTGCGGCTCCTTTGCGAAGATTATCTGAAACAATCCACATGTTTAAAGAGTTTGGTTGCGAGCCATCGCGGCGAATTCTACCCACGAAAACATCGTCTTTTCCTTCGGCATAAATTGGCATTGGATATACATTTACATCCGGATTGTCTTGTACTACAATTCCAGGTGATTCGTGTAATAGTGTACGAATTTCATCCACATCAAAGTCATTTTCAAATTCGACATTTACACTTTCAGAATGTCCACCAACAACCGGAATACGAATGGCAGTTGCCGTAATAGCAATGGTATTATCGTCTAATATTTTTTTGGTTTCGTTGACCAGTTTTACTTCTTCTTTGGTATATCCGTTTTCTACAAATACATCGCAATGTGGAATTGCATTTCTATGAATTGGATACGGATATGCCATTTCTCCTTTTTCACCTGCGTATTCTTGTTCTAATTGACGAACCGCTTTTACACCTGTTCCTGTAATGGATTGATAGGTAGATACGACAATACGTTTAATTTTGTATTTTTTGTGTAATGGCGCCAATGCTACCACCATTTGAATGGTAGAACAGTTTGGATTGGCAATAATTTTATCGTTTGCTGTTAATTGGTTAGCATTAATTTCAGGAACGACTAGTTTTTTAGATTGATCCATTCGCCATGCAGATGAATTGTCAATTACCGTAGTTCCTACTGCTTCAAACTTTGGTGCCCATGCTAAAGAAGTGTCTCCGCCGGCAGAAAACAAAGCGATGTCTGGTTTGGCGTCAATAGCATCTTGCATACTTACAATTGGATATGCGTTTCCTTGATATGTAATTTCTTTCCCAATTGATCTTTCAGATGCAACTGGAATTAATGTAGTAACAGGAAATTTTTGTTCTGCTAATACTTTTAACATCACAGTTCCTACCATTCCTGTTGCGCCAACGACTGCTACTTTCATTGTTTTTTATTTTTTATAGTCTTTAGTAAATGGTACAACGACTGTTTCATTGTACTTTCTTTCAAGCAAAATTAGCAATAAATACTTCGCAAATGCTATAAAATTTTCTAAATACCAAAAGTTTCACAAAAAGTTACATATAACACAAAAGCCACTCCGTAAAGAGTGGCTTTTTATATGATATTTTGAAAAAATTACTTTTTCAATAAATCTCTTATTTGTGCTAATAACTCTTCTTGAGTTGGTCCTGCTGGAGCTGCTGGCGCTTCTTCTACTTTCTTCTTTGATTTGTTATATGCTTTTACAATTAAGAACATTACTAAACCTACAATAATTAAGTTTACAATAGTGTTCACCCAACTTCCCCACATAATGGCATTTTCGGCCGTTGTAATTTTTCCTTCGGCATCTTTGATGGCTTCGGTCAAAATTATTTTTTTGTCAGCAAAGTCTGTTCCTCCTGTAAAATAACCCACAACAGGCATTACAATGTTGTCAACAAATCCTTTTACAACTCCGCCAATAGCACCTGCCATAATTACGGCTACTGCAAATTCTATCACATTTCCACCAGTGATAAATTCTTTAAATTCTTTTAACATACTATTTGATTATTAGTTATTATTGAATCTAAATGTAGTAAAAAATATGATAGTTTTCAATTTGTTGTAATGAACTATTAACCATATTAACGAAGAAATACACGTTTTACTCGTTGAGAAACCGCTGTTAGGACTTCATACGAGATGGTATTTATTTTTGCAGCAAATTCTTCTGCGCTTTGTCCTTCTCCAAAAATAATAACTTCATCACCTTCATTACAACGAATTCCAGTAACATTTATCATAATCATATCCATACAAACATTTCCAACGATAGGCGCCGATTTTCCGTTAATGATAACACTGCCAACTCCATTTCCAAATTGTCTACTAATTCCGTCTGCATGACCTAATGGAATGGTGGCAATTGTAGCATAATCGTCTGCAATGAAAGCGCGATTGTAGCCTACACTTTCTCCTTTTTCGATACGGTGTATTTGCGAAATAATAGATTTTAAAGAAGCTACAGGCTGCAAGTGTTTGTCATATTTTGGATCGTTTCCAAAACCATACAATCCAATTCCTGTACGAACCATATCAAAATGCGCTTCTGGATAGTTTAAAATTCCAGACGTATTTGTCATGTGAAGCATCGGTTTGTAATTGAGTCCTTTTTCAAAATCACTACTAATTTCTTTAAAGAGTTGTATTTGATTTTGAGTGAATTCTTTTTCTTTTTTATCTTCTGAAGCAGCTAAATGCGATAATATAGAAACTACTTTTATCTGCGACAGCGTTTTTAGTTTTTTGAGAATATGCGCTGTATCTGTATGAAAAAAGCCCAAACGGTTTAATCCTGTATTGAATTTTATATGTACAGGATATTCTTTTTTTCCTTGTTTTGCGGCTTCTTTGGCAAATGCAGTAAAAATACGGTCGTTGTACAAACTTGGTTCAAGGTTGTACGCAATGGCATGTTTCAGATTTACAATTTGTGGATGTAGTACTAAAATTGGTGTTGTAATTCCTGCAGCTCGTAAATACGCGCCTTCACGAATGTAGGCAACTGCAAAATAGTCAACCTTGAGTTCGTCTTGCAGAAACTTCGCAATTTCTATGGCATCACTTCCGTAGCCATACGCTTTAACGACTGCTAAAATTTTAGTTCCTGTTTTGGTTTTTGACTTTAAAAATTCAAAATTTTGTTGTAGTGCTTTAAAATTTATTTCTAAAACAGATTCTTGTACGTGTTGTAACATTATGGTAGTTAATTGTCAGGTTGTTGTTTAGGAACGATTTCTTCCGCATCATCAACTTCAATCTCTTTCACTGATTCTTTTAGCATTGCTTTATAATAAGCGCCGCGACTTAGTGGTTCGTATTCATCAGTTTCTCCTAGCAAGACCAGATCGTCGCTTTTGGATTTTCTAAAACTGTATTGTGCTAGGTTTCCCGTTCGGGTACAAACGGCATGTACTTTGGTGACATATTCGGCTGTTGCCATAAGCGCGGGCATTGGACCAAACGGATTTCCTTTAAAATCCATATCCAAACCAGCAACAATGACACGAATGCCTTTATTGGCTAAGTCGTTGCAAACAGCAATAATACCGTCATCAAAAAATTGTGCTTCGTCAATTCCTACAACATCGCAATTGTCGGCTAATAATCGTATGTTGGCGGCGGCGGGAACAGGTGTAGAGCGAATTTCGTTAGCGTCATGAGAAACTACCTTTTCCTCGTCATATCGAATATCTACGGCAGGCTTAAATATCTCCACTTTTTGCTTTGCAAATTGTGCTCTTTTGAGTCTGCGGATCAGTTCTTCGGTTTTTCCAGAGAACATTGAACCACAAATAACTTCAATCCAACCAAATTGTTCTTTATGATTTACTGTATTTTCGAGAAACATTT
>NZ_JBGCDL010000052.1:0-5083 GCF_045105435.1 Kordia sp.
GCGTTGGAATTTACAGGTACAAAATCGAATGCAAAAGAAAGTATTGTACTTCGCGGTGTTGTATACAACGATTATTGGATGAAAGTGACCACTAAAGACAACAAAAAAGGTTGGGTTTATGGCGGCGCTGTACAACAAAAAGGCGGTAAAAAAGGAAACGGAATTATTACAAAGACTAAATTTGATTTTGCTTATTTTGGAAAATTTGACGTTTCATCCTGGGCTGATTTAGGAGTTACAAAAAGTGAAGGCGGTGATGCGGAAACCATTTCGTATAGGTACTTAAAAGAGAATCAAATTATTGAAATTGACAGAACCGAAGTTGGCGAGTACGGATATTACAATACGTTTAAACTAATGGATGCGAAAAGAAACCTTTTAAAAGAACGCGAATTTGGTTTTTCTATTGATTATGGTGAAAATGATGCACAAATGTATCAACTAACGGAAACCGTAAAAGACTTCACTACAAAAAAGCAATACACACGTTCGCAAAATATAGACAAACATTTTATGCAACTCAATGCACGTCCAGAAATAGTGCATGGTACATGGAAAGAATCAGTACTAAAAGAAATAAAGTAAACGATATAAAAAACAACTTCATGGATCACAAAGAAATAGAAGAAGCGTTTAATGAAACTTTTGCAGGACTCACTATGTATTACAGAGATTGTAATTTGAATCCTAGCTATATTTCAAAATACGAAAAAAATCAAATTTTGCTAGAACGCGGTTTCACCGATGTTTCCAACTTTGCACAAGGCATGCACGCTAATTTAAGATACGCCATTGCTTCCAACAAAGCGGTAAATATGGCGCAAGTAAACCCTGAAGTACGAAAATTTGGCTTTCATTTAATTGCGGCTCCTTCGCATTACAAAGTATTAGACATTTACAAAATTGACGAACAAACACAAGTATTATTGTTGCATTTCGACAAAAAATTTGAAGCTATTTTTAGTGAAACCAATTCAAATATTGAAGAAAAAGTAATTGGAATGGGACGCCAGAGTTTAGACAAAAAAATACAAATGGAACCTAACAAAGCCTTACATGAAAACGAATGGACGCAACGCACTCAATTTCCAATTGGCATGTCGGATACTGGTAATTTTTTTTACACTGCTGTAGATACAACGCAGCAAGAAACCACAAGTGTAACTCCACCACAAACTCCTGAAACTTCAAATAACACAAGCGCAGCAACTCCTAAAACTGACGAAAAGAAAAGTTTTTGGAAGAAGTTATTTGGGCAATAAACAGCTAAATTCTTATGAAAAATAGAAGTTTTCTAACGTGTATTATAATTTTTCTGATTACTACTTTAAATTGTGAAAAGAAACAAGAAACCTTACTAAATCCGCAATGGGATTATGAAAACATTCATGGTTTTGGAAAAATAAACATACACGAATATACATTTTGCAGTATAGTTCCAGAAGTAATAACGCAGCGATCTAAAGTTGGTTTATGGACTTTTTATTCGCCACAAAAAATAAAGATTGCAGAAGGCGCTTTTAATGGTGAATTAAATGAAATAAATGATCATGGTGGTTGCTCCTACTCTGTTTATAATATTTCTATTGATGCAAAAAAATGGAAGTTTTGGGATAGTAACGGAAAACCAATTCCGACCAATAAAAGAGACTTGGATTTTATAGTAAGTTCTGATTTTGACAAAAAATAAAAACTTCTATTATACGCGAATGGTTTAGAGTTTGTGTATCTTGAAAACGACACACAAATTTCATCTTTACAACACTTATGAAACGACTCATTTCTGAAATTTTTCAAATCATTATTGGAATTGTATTGGCGAGTATCGGACTGAAAATGTTCTTGCTTCCCAATGGTTTTTTGGATGGCGGCGTTACCGGAATTGCCATTTTACTAAGCGAATTATTCCCTGTAAATATCTCAGTCGTTTTACTCATTGTCAGTGTTCCGTTTTTAGCATTGGCTTGGTTTACCTTGACGAAACGGATCTTTCTAAAATCGATTTTTGCCATTGTCGGACTCGCTATTTTTATTCACTTTGAGAATTTTTCTGCCGTTACCGATGACAAACTTTTAATTGCCATTTTTGGCGGATTGTTTCTCGGTGCCGGAATTGGACTCAGCATCAAAAATGGTGCAGTACTTGATGGTTCGGAAATTCTAGGAGTCTTTATCAACGATCGCTTAGGAATTAGCATTGGAAAAGTAATTTTAGGTTTCAACGCCATTCTTTTCAGTGCTACGGCTTTGCTCCTTTCGGTCGAAATTGCCATGTATTCCATTCTAACATTTCTGGTCACAGCAAAAGTAATTGACTTAATGATTGAAGGTTTTGAAGATTATGTCGGATTGATGATTGTTTCAGAACATTTCAAAGAAATTGACGAAGAACTGATTCGCGTTGTAGGCGCAGGAACTACTTTGTACAAAGGCGCGCGCGGATATGGAAAACGAGGTGTACAAGCTGAAAAAGATATTATTCATACCGTAATTAACCGAATTGACATTCGCAGAACGTACAATCTCATTGAAAAAATTGACAAAAATGCGTTCATCATCGAATTTGATGTCAACAATATAAAAGGTGGAATTCTCACTAAATACCTCACCAAAGAAGGTATTAAAAAATTATCGCCTGCTTTGTACAAGCAACAAGATACTAACAAAAAGAAACCTACTGAAAGTACCGAAAAAGTGAAAGAAGGAAAATAAGTTTTTCAGCAAGAAAATTGCTAACTATTGAATATTGAATTTAAAATCATCACCAATTAAACATCAAAAAATGTTGAAAATAACATTCCAATTTCTGATTCTTATCGTGTTTCTTCTGCCTAAAAATATAGAAGCACAAGACAAAAAAATAACGACTGGACATAAAAAAGGAACACTCATAGCTATTGGTGGAGGTAGCATTGGTGATACTGACATTATGAAAGAATTTCGGAAACTTGCTGGTGGAGATTCGGCAAAAATAGTAGTCATACCAACTGCATTTGTTCGAAACAATAAAGTAGATACGACCTTATTAAAAAAGAATTTCAAAGAATATGGCATTCCCAATATTACCATTTTACATACTAGTGATCCTGCTGTTGCCAATACAGATGAATTTGTAAAACCACTTAAAGAAGCTACTGGAATTTATTTTACGGGCGGAAGACATTGGCGCATTGCAGATAGTTATTTGAATACTAAAGCCTATACCGAAATGCTAAAATTGTTAGACAGAGGCGGCGTCATTGCAGGTTCTTCTGCTGGTGCAACAATTCAAGGTTCGTATTTGGCAAGAGGCGATACAAAAAACAATCAAATTATGATGGGAGATCATGAAGTTGGCTTCGGATTTATTTCAAATATTGCCATTGATCAACACGTATTAGCCAGAAACAGACAATTTGATATGTTTACAATTCTTAAAGAAAAACCTGAACTTTTAGGTATCGGAATTGACGAAAGCACGGCCATTATTGTTAAAGGAGATATTTTAGAAGTTATGGGAAAAAGTTTTGTCCTTATTTATGACCAATCATTTTGGTCTGCTGAAGGTTCATATCTAAAAAAATTGCCCAACAAAAATCAACTATTCTACTTTCTTAAAAGTGGAGACAAGTATGATTTAAGAAAAAGACAGGTAATTAGAGAATAACGATTTACGAAAGAAACCAATAAAATCTACTTTCAGCACGCTAAAGTGATGAAATACATTACATTTGCGCAAAATTTACACGTTATGGCTACTTTTCAAGATCTTGACTTATCAAAACAGTTGCATTTCGCAATTGAAGATTTAGGCTTTACAACGCCAACACCAATTCAACAGGAATCATTTTCTGTAATTCGTGGCGGAAAAGATGTGGTCGGAATTGCGCAAACAGGAACAGGAAAAACCTTCGCGTATATGTTGCCTTTACTGCGTGATTTAAAATTCTCGAAGCAAGTCAATCCGCGAATTTTAGTCTTAGTGCCAACACGTGAATTGGTAATTCAAGTCGTAGAACAAATTGAAGCATTTGCCAAATACATCAACGTACGAATTGTAGGTGTGTATGGAGGCGTAAACATGAATGCACAAGCACAAAGTTTGCAACAAGGCGCAGATATCATCGTAGCAACTCCTGGGCGTTTGTACGATTTGGTATTGACCAGAGCATTGCAACTAAAAGCCATCAAAAAGTTAGTAATTGATGAAGTTGATGTGATGTTAGATTTAGGATTTCGTTTTCAGATTACCAATATCTTCGAATTGCTACCAGACCAACGACAAAACATCATGTTTTCGGCAACAATGACCGATGATGTAAATTTATTAATTGACGATTTTTTTAGAACGCCACATAAAATTTCGATTGCCGTAAGTGGAACGCCGTTAGACAATATTTCGCAAACCTGTTATTCGGTTCGAAACTTTTATACGAAAGTAAACTTACTCACACACATTCTAAAAGATAAAGAAACCTACAGTAAAGTGTTAGTTTTTATCTCTAACAAACGTATTGCAGATCGGTTGTTTGAATGTATCCGACAAGATTTTGGCGAAGATGTTGCCGTAATTCACTCCAATAAAACGCAGAATTACAGAATTCGTTCTATAGAAAATTTCAACGCAGGAGAAAACAGAATCTTAGTTGCAACAGATGTAATGGCACGTGGTTTGGATTTAGATCAAATTACGCATGTATTCAACTTTAATACGCCAAACTATCCAGAAAATTACATGCACCGAATTGGTAGAGCTGGTAGAGCGCAAGCTAAAGGAAACGCTGTTTTATTTTATACCGAAAAAGAACGAGAATACAAGGAAACAATTGAAACCTTGATGAACTACGAAATTCCTGAATTGGAGTTTCCTGAAGAAGTTTCTATTTCAAACGAACTAGCTCCCGAAGAACAAACACATATTCGCGAAAACAACAATCCGTCAAAAACAGAAGGCTTAGCCAAAGGTTTTCACGAAAAGAAAGAGAAAAATAAGAAAACCAATCAAGGTGGTTCGTATCGAAGAGAAATCGCAAAAAAATACAAAAAGCCAAAAACGAAAGGTGACAAAAATTTTAATCTTAGAAATAAGAAAAGGAGAAAGTAA
>NZ_JBGCDL010000053.1:0-32111 GCF_045105435.1 Kordia sp.
TAAACTTACAGTCATCCAAACCTTAAAATCCATTCTTCCATGTTCAAAGGGACGAATAAAAAAGGCAAATAAAAAGATCCAAGCACTGATTAACGCGCCAATAAGCACATGCAGTTTAATGGATGGGTTTAGTTGTTTCATACTGTAAAAATAACAATGTTCTTAAAAATAGACATTCATATTTATACTTTGTTACATACCAACCTGCATTTTTTTATAATTTAATTCTAGAAAAATAAGTATCTCATTCATAATCAAACAAAAAAAGAGATTACACAAATAGTATTGCACAATCTCTTTCTGTAACCAATTAAATATTTTCTACAAAGCTGCCAAAATATCCTGCGGATCGGCACGTAACTTATAATCTTCTTCTAAAAAGTGATATGAAATTGTTCCATCTTGTTCAACAACATAGGTTGCAGCTATTGGCAACTCTTGCTTTTCATTTCCTTGATTTGTATCTAAATAGATTCCGAATTTTTTATACAATTCTTGCAAATCGGAAGGTAATTTATAGACCAAATTCAGACTGCGAGCTACTTTCATATCAATATCAGACAACACTTCAAAAGTCAATTCGTTCTTTTCTTTCGTTGTCAATGAATTATCTGGCGTTTCAGGTCCAATCAAAATCAACTTTGCTCCTTTTGCTTCAAAATCAGGAACTGCTTGTTGTAATGCACGCAATTGAATATTGCAATATGGACACCAATTTCCGCGATAAAAAGCAATAATTACTTTCTGATCTTTTAATATATCTTGAATTCGTATTTCATTTCCCAACGCATTTCCTAAGCTAATTTCCGGAAGCGTATCGCCTGTTTTAAAAGCATTGACTATCATAGCAGAAGCCACCAAATCATCAATGGCTTTCTTCATAATAACTTGTGCTTCTCCTGGATGACGCTGCGCACTTGCGTTTGCAAATTTTTGTAATTCTATAGTTAAACTCATTTTCAATCTTTAATTTGTCTTTTAGACATTAAAACTTCATGAAAATTACAGAATTCTCAAAATAATTCACAAATAACTAACAGTCAATACAATATATTTTATACTTAAAAACAATTTATAACTATTTACTGTTAAAAAGTAGGGTGTTTTATTAATGGACTGTTTTAAGAGCAAAGAAATTGTTAAACAACCGTAAACTAAACCATTCCCTATGAAAAGGAAAAACTACCTTGCTTTGGCAGGAATTACTATTCTTGGTTTTTCTGCTAATATTCAAGCACAAAATTATCGGTCTGCTACACTAAATGAAAACAATAATTACTTTGAAATTGTTGCGCAAGAAAATCAAGTACTTGCACCAATTAGAGGAAACGAAGACAGAAAAAGCAGAAAACAAATCAAACAATTTGAGCGTTGGGCAGCTTTCTGGAAAGATCGTGTTTTACCTAACGGACGTTTCATGTCTGCAGCACACACCGCAAACTTATGGGTTTCCGAACGCGCACGTCATCAAGAAGCAATTGCAAACAGTGAAAGTGTTGCTTCCGTAAATTGGAGTTTATTAGGACCAACAACGTTTCCTATATCAAATATTGGTTTTTACCCTGGAATGGGACGTTTAAATACCGTCGCTTTCGCGGGAAATGATACAAATACAATGTATGTTGGCGCACCAGGCGGAGGCGTTTGGAAAACAACTGATAACGGCGCAAACTGGACAGCTCAAGGAGATGAATTTCCAAATATGGGAATTTCTGACATTGTCATCAATCCAACAAATACAAACATTGTTTATGCTGCAACTGGTGATGCAGATGGTGTGCAAAACAGATCAGTTGGCGTATTAAAAACGACTGATGGCGGTACAAACTGGAACACAACAGGATTGACATTTACGTTAGGGCAAAATGATATTATTAGTAAATTACTAATTGATCCAAACAATCCAGATACCGTTTTTGCTACAACTAGAAACAGTATCAAAAGAACAACTGATGGCGGAATTACTTGGACAGACGCATTTACACAAAACAACGCTCGTTTTAATGATATTCAATATAAAATTGGCAGCAATACCATATTATTTGCAACTTCAAGAACAGGACGTTTTTACAGATCAAGCGATAATGGCGTAAACTGGGCACAAGTTTCTAGTCCTACTTTCAATCGTTTAGATCTTGCATTAACTGAAGCAAATGCAAACTTAATTTTAAGTATTGATTCTAATGGACGCATCCGAAGATCAACAGATGATGGTGATACATGGACACAAATTTCAAACATTGGCGGATTTACCTCACAAGGCGGATACAATATAACATTGGCAATTTCCCCATTAGATGAAAATCTAATCTTAGCCGGCGGTGTTGATGGTTGGCGTTCTTCTGATGGCGGACAAAACTGGGAAAAATACCTTGATGGCTATTGGACAGCTGGAAACCCTTATTTCTATGTGCATTCTGATCATCACGATATGAAATTTGTACCTGGAACCAACATGGCAATATCTGTAAATGATGGTGGAATTTTTATGGGAAATGCGCAACTTGATAATGCTTGGGCAGATTTATCTTCTGGAATTGCCATTACACAATACTATAACGTTTCTGGAACGCCACAAAACGCAAATTTATTAATTGCAGGAGCCCAAGACAACGATATCGGGCAATTTGATGGAACTGATTGGATTGGTAGAAATCCTGGAAGTGATGGCGTTGAAGGTTTATGGGATTACTCAAACAGTGATATTGCTTGGACGTGTAGTCAAGCTGGAACCATGTTTAGAACTACTAATGGTTTTGCAAGTTCTCAGTTTATTCCTACACCAAACGGTGCGCCATTTATATGGGAATTGGAAATTCACCCAACTATTCCAACTACAATCTACGGAGGTTTTGGTGATATTTACAGATCTACAGATCGCGGAAATAATTGGACAAACTTAAACTCAAATGTTGGTAGTGTTGAGTTTATCTCAATCGCTCCCTCCAATCCGAATGTTATTTATGTTTCTGGTGGAAATGTGGTAAGAAGAACGGATGATGGTGGTACATTTTGGACAACACTCAATTTACCACAAGGTGGAAACGTAAAAAGTATTGAAGTCAATGCTACAAATCCAGCGGAAGTATATATTGCCTATTCTGGATATCAAGCAGGAAAAGTATACAAATCTACCAATAGTGGATTTGCTTGGACAGATATTACAGGGAGTTTACCAAACATTCCAACACACAAAATTTTATACAAAACAGGCACAACCGATGGCGAATTGTTTTTAGCAACTGATTTAGGTGTGTATTACAGAACAGATTCTGTTGGCGACTGGGTAAAGTTAGGACAAGGTTTGCCAAATGTAATTGTAAATGATATTGAAATCCATTATGCAACCGAAAAACTACGAGCAGCTACGTATGGTCGTGGCGTTTGGGAAGTTTCTGTAGACGAAACCTCTTTATCAATTGAGGAGAATCAATTGGCTTCAAACGCGGTTCAAGTATATCCTAATCCGACAGTAAATAAAAACTTTACCATCAAACTAAATAATCTTTCAGGCGACACCAATGTATTAGTCTATAATTTAATTGGTTCTGTTGTAAAACAAATAAAAACGAATTCCGCTGAAGAAAAAATCGATTTAACTGGCTATGCTGGCGGTTTATACTTCGTTAAAATTACGAATGACGGAAAAAGTTTAACAAAGAAAATTATTGTTAATTAATGAAGCGGTTTTTGATTGTTTTGATATTGTGTATACTCACGCTAAATATAATGGCTTGTGAAGGTATTAAGCTGATAACTTCTAAAAAACAAACCGTTGTACAAGGTTTCAAAACGTCAAAATCGCACACTAAGTATCTTTTTGAGATAGCACTAAATAACACTGTTGATATACAAATTGACAGTGTTATTGTTTTTAATTCAGATCGCTGTCTGAAAGTAAATCATTACCTATCAAAAAGTACAAATCAAAAGAAATTAACATTGCAAGCTTCCTTACACGAAGGAAACTATGAAGTACTAAAAGATTGTAATAGTTCCGCTGAAAAAGTTGTGATTCATTACAAAGTCAATAATAAAAATAGAAAACTAAAAGTCTCCTCTTTTAAAGAAGAAACTGTAACACGAAGATAATTTGTTTACACACTATTCACTATTTAATATGTAAAATCCTGACGTTAGGGCACGTCAGGATTTTTTTATGCCTAATATATTTATTGTGAATGTAGTCCAAAAGCATTTCGACTGCGCTCAATATGACATCTAAAAATCTAAGAGCAAAGCAATACTAAAGCGAAGCGTAACTAAGAGCGTAAGCAAGTCTAAGAGATTCCCGTTTACACGGGAACGAGTCTAAAAAGCAAAGCGAGTCTAATTCAATTTGTTAATTTGGTGATTCGTCAATTTGTAAATAAAATTTCATGCAAAAAGTTATTTACTAAAATACCAAGAGCAAAGCTATTCTCGATACAATTTTCTTCATTCCATTACGAAAATCACTCGAATTGACGTTTTGAAATCCTAAAGTGTTTGTGAATTCTACCAAAATACCAAGAGCGAAGCGATCTAAGAGGTGAAGCCGATCTAAAAGCGTCAGCGATCAAAGAGCGATAGCGATCTAAAAGCAACGCGAGTCTAATAATCCAACAAATCTTTCAAAGCTTCTTCAAATTCATTTTTAGCTAAATACTGTTGTTCCAATCCTTGATCGAACGGAATTGGCGTTTCCATACTTGCCAAACGTTTTACAGGCGCATCAAGCTGCTCAAAACAGTTTTCCATAATTAATGCCGAAATATCACTTGAAATACTTCCAAATAATGAATCTTCTTGCAAAATAATCGCTTTTCCTGTTTTCTTGACAGAAGTATAAATTGCTTCCGTATCTAACGGTTGAAGCGAACGTAAATCGATCAAATCGGCAGAAATATTTGGGTTTTGCTCCAATGTATTCAATGCCCAATGAACTGCTGCTCCATACGTGATAATGGTAATAGCTGTTCCTTCTTTCAATAAAGAAGCTTTTCCTAAAGGCAAGGTGTAATAATCTGTTGGTACATCTTGGTACACGCTTCTATACAAAGCTTTGTGTTCAAAAAACAACACAGGATTCGGATCGTTAATTGCAGTTGCTAACAAACCTTTTGCATCATACGGAAATGCAGGATATACTACTTTTAAACCTGGTGTTTTGGTAAACCAAGCTTCATTTGTTTGTGAATGAAAAGGTCCTGCGCCAACTCCTGCACCTCAAGGCATTTTTATTACAATATCTGCATTTTGATTTCAGCGATAGTGTGATTTTGCTAATAAATTTACAATCGGATTGAATCCGCTTGAAACAAAATCAGCAAATTGCATTTCCATCACTGCTTTCATTCCGTTTACAGAAAGTCCGTACGCAGCGGACACAATTGCAGATTCGCAAATTGGTGTATTGCGAACACGATCTTTTCCAAACAGATTTATAAAGTCGTTCGTAATTTTAAAAACGCCACCATATTCAGCGACATCTTGTCCCATGATAATTAAATCATCATGCTTTTCCATTGATTGTTTCAAACCTTCAGAAACGGCATCTACGAAACGTATGTTTTCATTTTTAGTGCTTGGCGTAACTTCTTCATATATTGAATCTTGATACACATCATTTAACTCTTTACTTTTAGTTGATGTGATTTTATCTTCATCAAAAGCGCGTTGTAAATTTTCATTGATTTCAGCAGAAATTTCAGCTTTAAAAACGTCATCAATCTGTGTCGTTAACAAACCTTCAAACAATAGAAAATTACGGTAGGTATCTATTGGATCTTTCTCAGCCCAAGCATCCATTAATTCCTTCGGGACGTATTTTGTTCCACTTGCTTCTTCGTGTCCGCGCATGCGAAACGTTTTAAATTCTAATAAAATCGGTCTTGGATTTTCGCGAATGCTATCTGCCAATTCAGAAACTTTCGAATATACTTCCAACACATTGTTTCCATCAATTACATGCGATTCCATTCCGTACCCTTTGCCTCTATCTGCCAAATCTTCGCAATTATATTGCTCACTTGTTGGCGTAGACAGTCCGTAACCATTATTTTCGATACAGAATAAAACGGGCAAACTCCATACAGAAGCAACATTCAATGCTTCGTGAAAATCACCTTCACTTGTTCCGCCTTCACCTGTAAATACCGCACATGCGTGTTTATTTTCTTTTAACTTATTTGCTAAGGCAATTCCGCTTGCCACACCTAATTGCGGACCTAAATGCGAAATCATTCCCACAATATTAAACTCTTGCGTACCAAAGTGAAAACTACGATCGCGTCCTTTTGTAAAGCCATTTGCTTTTCCTTGCCATTGCGAAAACAAACGATACAACGGAATTTCTCGCGTAGTAAATACACCTAAATTTCGGTGCATTGGCAAAATGTATTCGTCTTTTGCAAGTGAAGAAGTTACGCCGACGGCAATAGCTTCCTGTCCAATTCCGCCAAACCATTTTGAGATTTTTCCTTGACGTAGGAGAATTAACATCTTCTCCTCTATCATTCTCGGTTTCAGCATTTTCTTGTATAGTTCGATCAACGTTTCGTCGGTCAAATTTCCTTTTTTATATAGCATTGGTTCTTCTGTGGTTGGCATTGATTGCATTACATTTATTAGATATTCAAAAATCAAGAAAAAAAACGGTTCATCAAAACACAAAAGGATAATTTTTGAAATTGTTAATAACTCTCTTTTTGCAACCGTATATTTTTAGCTACATTTGTAAAAACAAGCCTTTAACGGCAATAAAGTTATTAACAATTGGTTTTTACTAGCAACACCTTAAATTGCCAGAAACCATGAGTTTATTTAAAAATAAATAAAAACACATGAAAAATATTCCAAGCGTAGATCTTACCGATTTTTTATCTGACGATCCTAAAAGAAAACAAAAGTTTATTGACGAAATAGGAAAAGCATACGAAGACATTGGTTTTGTGGCACTTAAAGGACATTTTTTAAGCAATACTTTGGTTGATAATTTATACGAAGAAATCAAACAATTTTTTACGTTGCCCGTAGAAACGAAAAGCAAATATGAAATTGAAGGTATTGGCGGACAACGCGGATATGTTTCTTTTGGAAAAGAAAGTGCCAAAGGAAGAAAAGTAGGCGATTTAAAAGAATTTTGGCATTTTGGTCAATATGTAGAAGATAATGACGTCCTAAAAGCGGAATATCCAGACAATGTAGAAGTTACAGAGTTGTCTAATTTTAATGCTGTTGGAAAAGAAACATTCCAAATGCTTGAAAAAACAGGCGTATACGTATTAAGAGCGTTGGCTTTGTATGTAGGTTTGGATGAATTTTATTTTGATAATTTCATTAAGAATGGAAATAGCATTTTACGTCCTATTCACTATCCACCAATTACAAGTGAACCAAAAAATGCGGTTCGTGCAGCTGCGCATGGAGACATTAATTTAATTACTTTATTAATGGGCTCACATGGAAAAGGATTGCAAGTACAACGCAACGATGGCGAATGGCTTGATGCAATTGCTGAACCAGATGAATTGGTTATAAATGTTGGTGATATGTTATCGCGCCACACAAATAATAAACTAAAATCTACGATACATAGAGTTGTAAATCCGCCAAGAGAACTTTGGGGAACATCGCGCTACTCTATTCCTTTCTTTATGCATCCTATTAGTGAAATGCCTTTGGATTGTTTAGATAATTGTATCGACGAAAATAATCCGAAACAATATGATGATATTACCGCGGGTGATTTTCTAAATCAGCGTTTAGTTGAATTGGGATTGATCAAAAAGTAACTAAATACCATTCAAAAATATTTCCACAACACTGATGGCGATTGCTATTGGTGTTATTTTTTGACAAAAAGTAGGTGATTTTTTATATATTCACTTCATAAATACAATATATGGCAAAGAAAAAACTCGGTTTGGAAGATTTAGGAGGATTTGTATTCTCTACCAACGATGATTTTGAGTTAGAAAACGAAACTGTAGCAGAAACACGCAGCCCAAAAGAACAATATTTAGAAGCGCATTTTAGCAACAAAGGTCGCGGCGGAAAAGTAGTCACCGTTATTAAAGGCTTTGTTGGTACTGAAGATGATTTAAAAGCTTTAGGAAAACTATTAAAGGTAAAATGTGGTGTTGGCGGAAGTGTTAAGGACAATGAAATTATTATTCAAGGAAATTATAGAGATAAAATTGTACAAATTCTTGAAAAAGAAAATTACAATGTAAAACGCATTGGTGGATAAATGCAACAACAAACCCTACATATTTTAAATGGCGATAGTTTAACGCCAAGACTAGCAGAAATTGAAGTTACTGACGATCAATTGGTATGGCGTGAAATGCTGTGCGAAGGAAAAACGAGTTATGACTTAGCGTCAGAAACATTCAAACAGCAACGCATTTCGTATTTGACACCTTACGGAGCTAACGAAAAAACGTATGTCGATTCATTTTTGAATCCGTTATTAAACACCGATTTTTCAAAATATACTACTATTGTTGTTTGGTTTGAATACGATTTGTTCTGTCATATTAATATGATGGCAGCTTTGAGTTTCTTAAAACAATCGAAATTTTCAGGTAAAATCTACTTGGTTTGTAGTGGTTGGATTGAAAATGATCCGAATTTAAAAGGTTTAGGCGAACTTTCAGACGTGCAACTAAAGGAACATTACAACCAAAAGATTGAGTTGACAAGAGCTGATATTGAATTGGCAGACATACTGTGGAAATTGTATTGTACGAACGATCATATCAGATTTAAAAAATTCGTTACCATATCATCTTCGTTTCCATACCTTTCTAACTGTATAAACGCGCATTTGAAACGATTCCCAGATGTTTCTAGCGGATTGAATGTACTAGAAAAGCACATTTTAAAAATAATTCACAAAGAAGAAATAAAAAATACACGACAACTTACAGGATACATTATACAATATCAAGGATATTTTGGTTTTGGCGATTTGCAAATAACACGCATAATTGAAAAACTATCGGACTTTTTTACTGTAAAATCGGAACGATTAGTACTAAATAGAGAAGGATTGTTGGCAATAGATGGCTTGAAAAGTTTTTACAACAAACTTTCGGACGACACTTTTTTTGGCAATTGCAGTAAATATGAATATTGTTACCATCCATCCAAACAAATATTGACAAAACATGAATAAAATAGCAGCATCCGAACTCATTATAAATCCTGATGGAAGTATTTACCACTTAAATATACTTCCCGAAGACATTGCGCCATTAATTATTACGGTTGGCGATCCCGATCGTGTAAGTGCAGTAAGTAACTATTTTGATACGATTGAAGTTAAAAAAGCCAAACGCGAATTTGTAACACATACAGGAACACTGCGTGGAAAACGTATTTCTGTCATTTCTACAGGAATTGGAACTGATAATATTGATATTGTGTTTAATGAATTGGATGCGCTTGTAAATGTTGATTTTGCTTCGCGAACCGTCAAAAATGAGTTTACTTCTTTAGATATTGTGCGAATTGGAACTTCAGGCTCAATTCAAGAAAATATTCCTGTAGATAGCTTCTTAATCAGCGATTACGCCATTGGTTTTGATAGTTTATTACACTTTTATGAAAGCGATCATGTATTAGATTCTGCACTTTCTGAAGCTTTTATACAACAAACCAATTGGTCTTCTAAAAAATCAGATCCGTATGTTGTGAAAGGGAATCAACAATTAATCGACCAATTAGCGTCCGAACAAACTGTACTTGGATTTACAGCTACCAATGTTGGTTTTTATGGACCGCAAAGTCGCAAAATAAGATTAAACGTGCAAGACGAAGACTTAAATGACAAGCTTGCCACATTTAATCATAACAATAAAAAAATAACAAATCTAGAAATGGAAACTGCCGGTATATACGGATTAGCAAATCTATTAGGACATCGTGCGGTTTCTATGAATGCTATTATTGCAAATCGTCCGCTTGGCGAGTTTAGCAATACACCTAAAGAAACTGTTGATCAATTAATTCAGTACACTTTAGGTAAATTAGTATAAAAATGTCCCTATGAAAAAAATTAATATTGGAGGTGTTCCTGAACATTTCAACTTAGCTTGGTATTTAACACTCAAAGAACGTGCTTACGAAAAAGAAGGCATCAACTTGCGTTGGAAAGATTATCCAGGCGGAACTGGTGCGATGTGTAAAGCACTTCGGAATAAAAAAATTGACATTGCTGTTATACTTACGGAAGGAATTATAAAAGATATCATTGCCGGAAATCCTGCTAAAATTATACAAACGTATGTGCAATCGCCTCTAATTTGGGGAATTCACGTTGCAGCAGAAGCAACCTATAATACAATTGAAGATTTAGAAGGTACAAAAGCCGCTATTAGTCGCTACGGTTCTGGTTCACATTTAATGGCGTATATCAATGCGGAAAATAATGGTTGGGACACTGATAATTTAGGTTTTGAAGTCATTAACAACTTAGAAGGAGCTATTGACGGGCTTAATAAAGGAAAAGGCGATTATTTTATGTGGGAACATTTTACCACAAAGCCATTGGTAGATCAAGGCATATTTAAACGTGTAGCTGATTGTCCTACGCCTTGGCCATGTTTTGTCATTGCAGTTCGCTCAGAATTATTAGAAGAAGATGAAGAAACTGTAAAAACGGTTTTAAATATTATTAACGAAATGACTGCTAAGTTTAAAGACTTACCGAATATCGACGAACGGATTGCTGCACGCTACGAACAACAACTAGAAGATGTACAAAAATGGTTGTCATTAACCGAATGGAGTCAAGAAATTATAGACGAAAAGACCATTCATAAAGTACAAGATAAACTCCTCAGTTTGGACATTATTCCCGAAAAATGGAACTATAAAGACCTGACACACAAAATCATATAAAAAAACGCAACTTAGTAAGTTGCGTTTTTTTTATGACTTATTTATTATACTATTTATAATCTACATATAATAGTACACGTATAACTACCTGTTTTCTTAGGGGCTTTTTCCCCTTTTTAACAGGGGCTAATTGTCGGTGAATGGTGTTTTTCACCCTGTGAATCGACAAAAAAGAGCGTTTTTGTGTCATTTAACGAGAATTTGAACAGCTAAACGATTAAATGTTTCGATTACGTGTCGACATACTACATTTGATATCAGAAAGCAATAAGGGCAAAAAAGTTGTTTTCTAAAAAAACCAATTTATCAGATTATTAACATTACAACTACTTACAATTATGAAAAAATCAATCTTATTACTAGCAGCAGCAGGATTATTATTAGCATCATGTGGATCTAACTGCATGGGTAAAGGAGTTAACTTTGCTGACACAGATGACGCAAAAGAAAACTACATTATGACTGCAGAAGACGCTTCTTGTGTAGAAGTATACTAATTAGACACTATCCAATTATATATATAAAAGGTTACATTATTTTACTGTGACCTTTTTTTTATGCCTTTTATTTAACAACAAGTACTTAGCGTCAAAAGGTTATTAAACCTTACATTCAAGTAAAAAAAAGTTTATTGATTGATTTGAATTTCATAATTAATCATTTTTCTTAAGAAACAGATTGCCACGTATTTTTTTAAAATACTCGCAAAGACGTTTCGTTAGAAGTTTACATACAAAAGCTAGTCTACAAAATGCTGAAACACAAGAGTGAGAAAAGTCTAAAAGGCGAAGCGATCTAACAGGCGAAACCGATCTGCAAGCAAAGCGAGCTACCATCGAATTCCTTCAATACGTTGACTTACCAAATAATCATTACATTGACTAAAGTGCTTATTATCAAACCAATATCCGCGATTTGCACTTAGTGGTGACGGATGACCAGATGTCAATACATAATGCTTGCTATTATCAACCTTTGCTCCTTTTTTCTTAGCATAACCGCCCCAAAGTAAAAAGACAACGTTCTCTTTTTTCTCAGAAATCACTTTAATAACAGCATCTGTAAACGTTTCCCAACCTTTCTTTTGATGACTTCCTGCTTGATGCGCACGAACCGTTAACGTTGCATTTAACAACAATACACCTTGTTTTGCCCAGCGTTCTAAATTTCCACTTTCTGGCGGAGCAATAGCAATATCTCGCTTAATTTCTTTAAAAATATTTTGTAAAGATGGCGGATGTGGAATACCATCATTTACGGAAAAACACAATCCGTTTGCTTGTCCTTCACCATGATATGGATCTTGCCCAATAATCACTACTTTCAAACGATGAAACGGACAATGGTCAAAAGCGGCAAAAATAGCTGTCCCATTTGGGAAACATTGATGTGCTGTATATTCAGATTTTACAAAAGCAGACAATTCCTTAAAATATGGTTTCTCAAATTCATCTTGTAAGTGAAATTTCCAGCTGTCTTCAATTTTTACATTCATAATTTCAGTTTTTCGTCATGTTGAAATTCATTTCAAAATCAACATATAAATAAGTACCTTTGCAATCGGTTAAAAATTTGTACTATCAAGCAAATTTAAAGTAAGCCAAATTTACAATGATTAAAATACATTCCAAAACATTAGATGATTTAGAGTTTGAAGCTGTTTTACAACAAGTTTCAGAACATGCTGTTACTACGTATGGAAAACAGAAGATTAACAGTATGCAACCGTTTCAGGATAAAGATATACTACTTACAAATCTTGCATACGTAAATGAATATTTAGCATCTTTTGAGAACGAAAACGTAATTCCAAATCACGGATTTGAAGGAATAGCATTGGAAATTAAATTATTAGCCATTGAAAATAGCTTTTTGGAAATTCAAGGGTTTCGAAAAATATCAGCAATCTCTAGTGCTGTTAACTTATTAATTAAGTTTTTTAAGAAGTTTCAAGAATACTACCCAACCTTACAATCGCGTGCAGAACGTATTGAGTTCACCAAAGTATTAATTACAGAAATTGACACTGTAATCAATCGTTTTGGAGAAGTGAAAGATACAGCTTCATCTGAATTGGCACGCATTCGACGTGGAATTTTAAGCATTCGCGGGAAAATAAATCAGAGTTTTTCTTCTGCCTTGAGCAGATATAATCAAGCAGATTATTTAGATGAAATTCGTGAAACCGTAGTTGATAATCGTAGAGTTTTAGCTGTAAAAGCCATGTATCGTCGAAAAGTAAAAGGCGCTATTATGGGGAATTCTAAAACAGGAAGTATTGTGTATATTGAGCCAGAAACTACGCTGCAATATTCACGAGAATTGTCCAATTTAGAATATGAAGAAAAAGAAGAAGTTACGCGCATTTTAAAAGAACTAACAGATTTTACACGTCCTTTTGCACCACTTTTGTCAGCATATCAAGACTTTTTAAGCGATTTGGACGTCAGTTACGCGAAAGCAAAATATGCCGATTCTATGGATGCTATTTTGCCTGAAATTTCAGAAAAGCGCGAATTATTTTTGAAAGATGCCTATCATCCACTACTCTATTTAACGAATAAAGAACGAAACGAAAAAACATATCCGCAAACCATTGAACTCAGTAGCGATAATAGAATTATTGTGATTTCTGGACCAAATGCAGGCGGAAAAAGTATCACACTTAAAACAATTGGTTTATTACAATTAATGTTACAAAGTGGCATGTTAGTGCCTGTACATGAACGCAGTAAAATGTGTTTGTTTGAGCGAATTTTGACAGATATCGGAGACGGACAATCTATTGAAAATCATCTAAGTACATACAGTTATCGTTTAAAACAGATGAATTACTTTTTAAAGAAGTGTAATAACAAAACGCTATTTTTAATTGATGAATTTGGTACAGGAAGTGATCCTGAATTGGGTGGCGCTTTGGCAGAAACATTTTTAGAAGTTTTTTATGAGCGAGAAGCTTTTGGAATTATTACCACACACTACTCCAACTTAAAATTGCTTGCCAACGAATTGCCGTATGCAACCAATGCAAACATGATGTTTGACCGCAAAACCTTGTTGCCAATCTATCAATTAGCATTGGGACAAGCAGGAAGTTCGTTTACGTTTGAAGTGGCACAAAAAAATGGAATTCCGTATAGTTTAATTAACAGAGCAAAGAAGAAAATTGAACGCGGAAAAGTACGTTTTGATGCTACCATTGCAAAGCTTCAAAAAGAACGTAGCGCTATGGAAAAAACTTCTAAATTACTACGTGAAGAAGAAATTAGAGCGCGCGAAGAAAACGAACGTTTGGAAGCTTTAAATACCAAAACAAAGTCAAAACTAGAGAGCTATCAACAGTTGTACGATCATGACAAACGCATGATTCATTTAGGGAATAAAATCAATGAAATTGCCGATCGTTATTTCGATAATAAAAAGAAACGTCCGTTGATTTCTGAATTTTTACGTATTGTAGAGACTGAAAATTCGAAACGTAAAAAACAATCTGTCAAAGAGAAAAAAATACAGCAAGTAAAGCAGAAAGAAGCTAAAAAGGAAGTCATTAAAAAAGTAGCGGTTATTCGTGAAGAAAAGAAAGTTGAGAAGAAAAAAGCGGCAAAAAAAGAAGCTTTAAAACCAAAACCTATTTTAAAAATTGGCGATCGTGTTCGCATGCATGATGGAAAAGCTGTGGGAACTATTGACAGTTTGGAAAGAGGAAAAGCAACTGTAAACTACGGACTTTTTACGACTACAATTTCTGTAGATCAATTGGAATTAGTTGAAGCTAAGAAGAAGTAGTTGTTAGAAAATATGTTTTATCAATTTAAAATTCAACATTTAACTTTTATAATTCCATAGAAACTCATTCAAAAGCATCTTTTACGAATTCAATTGACTAACATACTAAGTACTCTTATTCTTCCGTTTGTATTTTAGATAGATTTATCTAAAAACTAAAAACCATGAAATATTTTCTAATTGTATTTTTTTCTTTTTGCATCAGTATTCCAATCCAAGCACAATCTGAAAGTAAGTTGCAAAAAACAATGTTCAGAATCGTTGAGAATGATTTATGGGGCTACATAGACATAAACGGAAAAACAGTGATTGAACCGCAATTTGCTGAAGCAGGCTACTTTGTAGATGACTTAGCAATGGTTGTTAAAAACGGAAGATTTGGATTTATTGATCCCAAAGGAACCTTTGTTATTCCTGCTAAATATGATATGGGTGCACGTTTTTTTGATGGCGCTGCTAGAATGTATATCAATGAAAAGCCTCATTATATAGATACGAAAGGTAAACTCTTATTTGAGCACGATTTTAAGGAAATTCATTTTTTCTCAGATAGCGGATATGCTGTTGTACAAACAAAAGATAACTACAAAGGATTGATTGACCGCAAAGGAAACATCATCATAAAACCTATATATGATACATTAATTTTCTTTGAAAACGATGATGTTGTTATTGCTATAAAAGAAGGAAAATATTACGGTGTTTTAGATGTAGAAGGAAATATTGTAGTTCCTTTTGAAAAGTATGATACTATTGATTATTTCATAAATGGACGTGCACATGTTCAACATTCAAGTGATGAAGAAACTGGTGAAAATGATTTTGACGGTTTTATTGATACCACAGGAAAAGTTGTTTTGAAGACTAAAAATCAACCATGGGAATTCGATTATGGAGAAGAATCTTTCTCTGAAAACTTAGGTATTGTTGAATTCTTTAAAAGAAATCCTGATAGTATCTCCGATTGGGATGAAAGACAGAAAAACACATACAAAGGAATTATTGACATAAAAGGGAACATCATAAAGAAAGATACTACTTGGTCAGAAATATCAAGTTTTAGTAAAAGTCGCGCCTTTGTAAAAAATAATACATCTGATAAGTTTCGTATAATCAATACAAAAGGAAACTATGTTGGCACAAATGAATTTGATCAATTTGCTCCTAATTTTAGGAATGAAGCGCCAGAAAATTTCTTTGAAAACGATGAAGTTTATGTTGCTGTTGATGGTTCTTGGGGAATGATTAACAGAAATGGTGAATATACTGTTCCATTATCTAAAGTATTTAGAGAGACTAATTATGATGGCTTTAGTCAAATCGGAGACTATTTAGTATACTATATAGAAAATGAAGATGGATATGCTTATGGTTTTTGTAACCTAAAGACAAACATTATCATTCCAGCAAAATACACTATTATTAATTTGGATACCTTATATGATGATTTGATACATGTAGAACAAAATGGCAAACAGTTTTATATAAATCAAAAAGGAAATATAGTATGGCAAGAAAAAACTACTCCAAACGACGGTTTAAAACCTTTTAATATTCTTGCAATGAATCGCGGATACTTTTACGCTTCTTCTCCATCAGTAGATGAACTCAATGGCTTTGGCGGTTGGGGCGGATCTGATCATACGTTTAAAAAAATTAAGAGAAAACAAAAACTACCAAAAGATACATTTGGAATTTCTGTAGATACAGAATCAATTTTACCACATTTTAAAGAATACAAAGGATATAATTTATACATATACAACACCTCCAAAGATTCTATCTTTTTCGATGCACAAGACAGTCGTTTGTATATGAATTTACAAGCAAAAAACACAAATGGTGAATGGAAAGATATTGAGTATTTGCCAAGCAGTTGGTGCGGAAATAGCTACCACAATTTATTCTTAGCTAAAAATTCGTTTTGGGAATTTACCATTCCGAAGTATGAAGGTGCTTTGAAAACAAAATTACGTGCAAAACTCCTATACAAAACAAATCATAAGGATAAAGAAAGTAAAGTTATATACAGTAATGAATTTGACGGAAGCGTGAATCCTGCTCAATTTTGGTACAAAGGTTCTTATACTCGAAGTGGCATTATGGATCCGTATAATAATTAATCACGAAATTTTCAATCCATTCGGAATTTTAGCTGAAGGTTCCATTAAAATGACATCATCGCCAGCAACAGCGCCCATAACTAAACATTCTGAAAAGAAATTTGCAATCTGTTTTTTAGGAAAGTTAACTACTGCCATAATTTGTTTTCCCAATAACTCTTCTTTTGTATAACGTTTGGTTATTTGTGCGGACGATTTACGAATTCCGATTTCGGTTCCGAAGTCAATTGTAAGCTGATACGCTGGCTTTCTGGCTTTTGGAAAATCATTCACTTCTATAATTGTTCCGATACGCATGTCCACTTTTTCAAAATCATTCCAACTTAAGTCTCCCATTGTGTTTTTTTGAGTAAATTTATGCTTTTAAAATAATATATCAAATGGCACTTACTCCATCAAACATGCTTTCTTTAGGGACAAAAGCTCCCGATTTTACATTAATAGATACGATTTCAGACAAAAATATTTCCTTGCAACAAGCAAAAGGTTCGCACGGAACTATTATAATGTTTATCTGCAATCATTGTCCGTTTGTAAAGCATGTAAATGAAGGCATTGTGAAATTGGCGAATGATTACCAATCAAAAGGAATTGGTTTTATTGCGATTTCGAGTAATGATGTTGCCAATTATCCCGCGGATGCGCCACATTTAATGAAGGAAAACGCCAAACAAGAAGGCTATTCATTTCCGTATTTATATGACACAACTCAGGAAGTTGCTAAAGCGTATGACGCGGCTTGCACACCAGATTATTATATTTTTGATAACGATTTGACATTGGTATATCGTGGACAATTGGACGATTCACGACCAAATAACGGAATTCCAGTTACAGGAAACGACATGCGAACTGCCCTAGATACTTTATTGAAAGGCGAAGAAATTTTAGCCGATCAAAAACCCAGTATTGGTTGTGGGATTAAGTGGATTTCATTTTAGACTGCTATCGCTTTTAGATCACTCGCTGTTAGAACGCGCTTTGACGCTTTTAGATTTTCTAACTAATGTAAGATGTTTTCTTAATATTATATTTTTGAAAGTTTCTAAGCGAAGTTTAAATTTTGTTTGAATCAATTCAAAACTTATAATTCAATATTCATAATTCACAAAACCTACTTCCAACCTTCACGAATCATTAATTGATTGATATGTTCAAAATGATGATTGCAATGCCACGCGTAGATTCCAATATTCTCTTTAAGACTCACTTTTTCATTTCCTTCCGGATGAATGAAAACGTGCTCCATATCGGACATTGAAAGCCCTTTTAAAAAATAAACCCACTTTGCATGCAGCGCTTTTATCGTATTGATTGAAAGTTCAATCGGAGCTGATTTGCTATCGAATAATTCTGCCCAACGATCTTCATAATAGGCTTTAATCATTGGTTGCTCTTCTGTCAACGTCCATTTAAAACGCGTATAACTATTATGATGACTGTCTGCTACATGGTGAATTACTTGTCGGATTGTCCAGCCATCAGGACGATAACACGTATTCAATTGTGTTTCAGATAGATTTTCGACTAAATTTTCTAACCGTTTTGGGAATAGTTCCAAAATTTCAATCCACCTTAAAATAGTGGTTTCTGTAATAATTTCTGGAATTTGAACTTTCCCGATCGGATATTTTAATTTTTCTAAATCCATGCTATACTATATGAACAACTATTTTTAAAATCAATAAATATCAAGCAAAAAAAACGCTCTGAGATTTTCAGAGCGTTTTGTATTAATTTATTTTACATCCATCAATTCAACATCGAACATGAGTGTTGCGTTTGGTGGAATTACGCCACCTGCACCTCTTGCGCCATATCCTAAATGTGGAGGAATTACAAATCGAGCCTTATCTCCTACTTTCAATAGCGCGATTCCTTCATCCCAACCAGGAATTACATTTCCTTGTCCTAATGGAAAATCGATTGGTTTATTGGTTCTATATGAAGAATCAAAAACACCACCATCAGGAAACATTCCTTTATAATGTACAAAAACAGTTTTCCCTGCTTCAGCTTGAACACCACTTCCTTCTTGAATAATTTTATAACGCAATCCGCTTTCTGTTGTGTCAAAACCTGTTGCAATTTCTTCTAATTCTTTTGCTGCTTTTTCTTTTGCTGCTTTTTCTCTTTCTTCTTTTGCTCCACTAAATTTTCTAAATTCTTCTACAGCATTAAAAGCTTCTGCAGCTGCTCCAACACGAATAATTTCAACTTTATCAATTGCATCACCTTGTGCAACTGCATCTACTACTTCTTGTCCGTGTGCAACATGTCCAAAAACAGTATGCTTTCCATCTAACCAAGGAGTTGGTACATGGGTAATAAAAAATTGACTTCCGTTAGTTCCTGGTCCAGCATTTGCCATAGATAGTACACCTGGCTCGCTATGTGTTAACTCTGGATGAATTTCGTCATCAAAATTATACCCAGGACTTCCTGTTCCTGTTCCGAGTGGGCAACCACCTTGAACCATAAAATCAGGAATTACTCTATGAAACTTAAGTCCATCATAATAAGGAGTTCCTTGTGCTTTTGCATTGTTTTCTAAATTACCTTCCGACAGCGCAACAAAGTTACCGACTGTTCCAGGAGTTTTTTGATACGTCAAGCTAACTAGGATTTCCCCTTTGCTTGTATGAAATTTTGCGTATAATCCGTCTTCCATTTGTATGTTTTTAATTTACCACGCGAAGATACGCATCATAAAACAATTAAGAAATATACATACACAAATAATCTTCATGGAAATAGTAATGTATTCCCATATTTTTTTTACTGAAAAACCATAACGAAAAGTGTAACAAAGAAACTAACTTGATTTTTGAAATCAAGTTACAAATCTATCTAATTTCAATTACTGATTATCAGACAGTTAGCGTGATTTCAAGTTCTGAAATTTTAAAAAAAACTATAAAAAATTTGTAAAAACTAGAAGTTAATAAAATTTTCTAACTTACTACAAAGTACCAATAGTTTTTGACTAAATGAGTGATTTTAAACAGGAAAAGTATTACGGTAATAACTTACAAATCACACAAACAGAGCTTTTTTTAGAGGAATTGGAAAAAATGATTAACCAAATAAAACTAGTAAGTAACTTAATTAAAATTTAAAAAGATGAGAAAAGTATTCGGATTATTCGCATTGTTATTAGTAATAAACTTAGGATTTATAGCTTGTGAACCAAACAGTACAAGTGATGCAGGAGATGATAATGTGTTTGAAAATGTAACTGGGACAGAAGATGGATCAGAAGTTGATAAAGGTGGTAGTGACACAGAAGGATAAAATATAATATTAATAATAACTATATAACCTTAATCAATTAGAATTGGTTAAGGTTTTTTTTTTGAAAAAAATAAGATAGTTTTGTTATCAAATATATAAAATATTGATTAATAAATATTACATAATAATTTTTATACTATTCTTTTCTTTAGTTAATTCTCAAGAAAAAAAAGATGAGAATTTGCAATACTTAAAAACATTAAAATTTATTAATGAAGGAAAAGATGAAACAAAGACCAAAAAACAAAGAACTTTAAGCTTAATAGAAGCAAAAAAAAATATTATAAATATTAAAGATGATTCATTAAAAAATAAGGCTTACTACAAATTATCAAATACTTTCTTAAACATAGAAGACTCTTTAAACTTTCGTAATACAAACAGGAAAGGAATATTAATCGCTAAAGAAACTAATGATTCAACATACCTCGCAAATCATTATTGGGATTTAGGATGGTATTATCAAAGATCAAAGCAAAATGATAGTGCGTTTCTTTTTTATGATTCTTCTCAAAAAATACTAAAAAAAACTGGTCGAATGTCTTCTGCAGGTAGATTATTACTAAGAATGGCCAAGATTCAAAAGGAAGTAAAAGATTATACGGGAAGTGAAATTACAATAACCGATGCCATAGAAGTATTAGAGCCTATCGAAGACAATAGAAAGCTTTACAGCTGTTATAATGATTTGGGAACCATATTTAAGAATCTAGAAGAATATGAAAAATCTTTAGAATATCACAACAAGGCTTTGTATTATTTAAAAAAAATAAAAGGAGATGATCGAATATTAAAAGCATACACATTAAATAACATAGGCTTAGTTTATAGGTATAAAGGTAAATATAAAGATGCAATAGATAATTTTGAACAAGCTTTAAGTTTTGATAGCTTGTACATAAAAAACCCAAGACATTACGCTACTCTATTAGATAATTTAGCGTATTCAAAATTTTTATCTAACGATATTTCACAACTACCAGAGTTATTTTTGAAATCTTTAGACATAAGAGATAGCTTGAAAGACGAATCTGGATTAGCTACTAGTAAAAGGCATTTAGCTGAATACTATTTAGAAAAAAAAGATAGTATTTTAAGTTTAAAATATGTCTCAGAAGCTAAAGTATCCGCATTAGAATCAAGAAATATGAAAGAACTATTAAGCTCTTTACTACTTTCTTCTAAGATTGATATTGAAAAAAGTAACTATTATTTGAATAAGCATATTCACATAAGCGATAGTTTAGTGAAACATGAACGAGCAATCCGAAATAAATTTGCAAGAATACGCTTTGAAACCGATCGCTATATAAGCCAAAACGAAAAACTAAGCATCCAAAACACATGGATTGTAGCGATTTCTACCGCAATTATCTTTTTTGGTTTTTTAATTTATGTGATCACGCAACAGCGAACACGTAACAAAGAGCTAGAAATGGAGCGACAACAACAGCGTACCAATGAAGAGATTTATAACTTGATGATTGATCAACAAGATAAGATTGAAGAAGGTCGTAAACGTGAAAAAGAGCGCATTTCTCTCGAATTACATGACGGAATTCTTGGAAGATTGTTTGGTACGCGACTGAGTTTAGGTAGTTTAAACGCAAAAGACGATGCTAATTCTAAAAAAGTACGCGAACAGTATATCAATGAACTTCAAGGTATTGAGGAAGAAGTACGTAACATATCGCACGAACTTGGATTGGATAATTTCGACAAAACAACAAGTTATAGTACAATGATTGCAAATCTTTTGGAAGAACAGTCCAAAATAACTAACTTTAAATATCAAATTGAAGACGACGACCGAATTGTTTGGACAGATATTCCTGGGCACATAAAAATTAATATCTATCGCATCATTCAAGAGTCTATTCAAAATATAAACAAATATGCGCAAGCAGAAAACGTGATACTAGATTTTCATAAAGAAGCAAACCATATTATTCTTACCATAAAAGATGATGGAATTGGTTTTGACCAAAGCAAAAGAAGTAGTGGTATTGGACTTAAAAATATGAAATCGAGAGTAACTTTACTTCATGGACAATTTACAATAAATTCAATTCCAGGTAAAGGAACTTCTATCAGTGTTGACGTTCCTATGACGTAGAACTTAACCTTACCAGATGAATAATGATATAAAAGTACTTATTGTAGATGATCATCCAATGATTATTGAAGGCTATAAAAACGCCCTTTTAGGTATTAATTCTGATGAAATGACATTACGAATTGATACTTCCGATACATGTGATGGTGCGTATGCTAAAATTAAAAATGCTTCCACAGGAACTCCGTATGATGTCGTTTTTTTAGATATTAAATTACCTCCATCAAAAGATGGGAAAATTATTTCAGGAGAAGATTTAGGAATTAAAGTAAAAGAATTACTTCCTGGTACTAAAGTGGTAATTTTGACAATGTTTAATAACAACTTTAGAATTCACAACATATTAAAAAACATTAACCCCGATGGTTTTTTAGTAAAAAGTGATGTGACTTCCGACGAATTGATGCGTGCTTTTCAAGTGGTTTTAACCGATCCGCCATATTACAGTCATACCGTAACGAAATTACTTCGTACGCGAATTATCAATGAAGTTGTGTTAGATGATATTGATCGTAATATTCTTTTTCACTTATCGAAAGGGATAAAAACCAAAAACTTAACAGAATACATTCCATTGTCATTAGCCGCTATTGAAAAACGCAAAAGACATTTAAAAGAAGTATTTGATGTAGAGAAAAAAGGAGACGAATCTTTACTAGAACAAGCTAGAAACACAGGATTCTTATAAAATATACTTCCGAAAAACACAAAAAGCGGTTTGATTGCATAATCAAACCGCTTTTTAAATATATTTAATTTTATCTAATTTGCTACATCGCTGATAAATTTAATACGATACAAACGCAATTCTTCATCGTCATAATCGCCATCAAATTCTTCCATTGCAGATGAAATCTTATCGGTATTTGACTCTATAAAGTATTCGTGAATTTCTTCTTGTTGGTCTTCATCCAAAACTTCATCAATCCAATACGTAATATTCAACTTTGTTCCGCTATATACAATTTGTTCCATTTCTTTAATGAAATCGGCCATAGCCAAACCTTTCGCAGCAGCGATATCGTCTAACGGAAGTTTTCTATCAACATTCTGAATAATGTATAATTTTAATGCAGAATTCATTCCCGTACTTTTGACAACTAAGTCATCTGGACGAACAATATCATTCTCATCTACGTATTTTTTAATGAATTCGATGAAATCTTTACCGTATTTCTTCGCTTTTCCATCACCAACTCCATGAATATTTTTCATTTCTTCGATAGAAATTGGATATTTCAACGCCATATCTTCCAAAGATGGATCTTGAAAAACAACAAAAGGCGGAACATTTAAGCGTTTCGACACTTTTTTACGTAAATCCTTCAACATATTCATCAACTTCTGATCGGCTACTGCGCCACTTCCTTTAGCAGCTGTAATAATACTAGCGTCATTTGCATGATCAAAATTATGGTCTTCCGTCATCATAAATGATTCTGGAGCTTCTATAAATGCCAAACCAGCTGGAGTTAATTTTATAACACCATACGTTTCAATATCTTTTCGCAAGAAACCAGCAACCAATACTTGACGAATTAACGCCATCCAATACTTATCATCATGTACTTTTCCTGTACCGAAGAAAGGTTGTAAATGTGTTTTATGCGATTTGATCAAAGCATTTTCATAGCCAATCAAAACATTTACCACATTTCGAGATTTGTAGGTTTGTTTTGTGAGTTGTATCGTTTTCAATAATTCTACAACTTCATCTTTTGCTTCTACTTTACTTTTCGGATTGCGAACATTATCATCCATATCGGCACCTTCGCCATCATCAGGAAATTCTTCTCCGAAATAATGTAGTATAAATTTTCGTCTCGAAATAGACGTTTCCGCGTAAGCGACAACTTCTTGCAACAGCGCATGACCAATTTCTTGCTCTGCTACTGGTTTTCCTGACATAAATTTTTCTAGCTTTTCAATATCCTTATATGCATAAAACGCCAAACAGTGACCTTCGCCACCATCACGTCCTGCTCTACCCGTTTCTTGGTAATAACTTTCTATACTTTTAGGAATATCGTGGTGAATTACAAAACGGACATCTGGTTTATCGATTCCCATTCCAAAAGCAATCGTAGCAACGACGACATCGCAATCTTCCATCAAAAACATATCTTGATGTTTTGCACGCTTTTTTGGATCTAAACCAGCATGATACGGAACAGCATTTACGCCATTTACTTGTAGCACTTGCGCCAATTCTTCTACGCGTTTACGACTTAAACAATACACAATTCCGCTTTTACCTTGATTTTGCTTGACAAAACGAATTATATCTGCATCAGCATTTTTTGTTTTTGGTCGTACTTCATAGTACAAATTTGGTCTATTAAAAGAAGCTTTAAACGTATTTGCATCTGTCATTCCTAAGTTTTTCAAGATGTCTTCTTGTACTTTAGGTGTGGCAGTTGCTGTTAAGCCAATAATAGGAATATCATCTCCTATTTTCTTTATAATAGTTTTTAAATTTCTGTATTCAGGACGAAAATCGTGTCCCCATTCTGAAATACAGTGTGCTTCATCAACCGCCATAAAAGAAATTGGAACCGTTCGTAAAAACGTTACATTTTCTTCTTTGGTTAATGATTCTGGAGCTACATACAATAATTTTGTAATTCCATTTGTAATATCTTCTTTAACTTGTCGTGTCTCCGCTTTTGTAAGCGAAGAATTTAACACATGCGCAATACCATCTTGGGAAGATATTCCGCGCAGTGCATCTACTTGGTTCTTCATTAAGGCAATTAGGGGAGAAACAACAATCGCAGTTCCTTCTTTCATTAGTGCTGGTAGTTGGTAACATAAAGATTTACCGCCACCTGTTGGCATAATGACAAAGGTATTTTGATTACTGATAATGCTTTTAATAACTTCTTCCTGTAGTCCCTTGAATTGACCGAACCCGAAGTGCTTCTTTAGTTCCTTATATAAGTCAATTTCTACTAAACTCATTCTATCGTTTTACTATTTTACATACATTTGCATACTCTAAAGATACTATTTTCTTTAGTAACCACAATTTTTAAATTTAAACATTTTGAAATATAAAGATAGTATTATTAGCGTTGCCAAGCAAACCATTGAAACAGAATATAATGCAATTAAAAATTTAATCCCCTTAATTGATGATGAGTTTGCCGAAGCGGTGTCTTATATTTATAACTCTAACGGGCGCGTTGTCGTTACTGGAATTGGGAAAAGTGCCAATATTGCTACAAAAATTGTTGCTACGTTAAATTCTACAGGAACTCCTGCAATTTTTATGCATGCCGCAGATGCAATTCATGGTGATTTAGGAATTATTCAAGAACACGATAGCGTAATTTGCATTTCTAAAAGTGGAAATACACCCGAAATTAAAGTATTAGTTCCACTAATTAAGAATAGTAATAATAAATTATTTGCCCTTACTTCAAATAGAGAATCATTTTTAGGTACACAAGCCGATTTTGTGTTACATGCCTATGCAGAAAAAGAAGCCTGTCCTAACGGATTAGCGCCCACGACAAGTACAACAGCCCAATTAGTGTTAGGTGATGCTTTGGCAATTTGTTTGTTAGAATTAAGAGGTTTTTCTAGTAATGATTTTGCAAAATACCATCCAGGTGGCGCACTTGGTAAAAAATTATACTTACGTGTAAACGATTTATCTTCTGTAAATCAAAAACCTAAAGTATTTGCTGATAGTTCTGTAAAAGATGTGATTGTTGAAATTTCAAAAGGAATGCTCGGCGCAACTGCTGTAATTAATGAACAAGAAGAAATTATTGGTGTAATTACGGATGGAGATATTCGACGAATGTTATCAAATAATGATTTTATTGGCAATTTAAAAGCTGAAAACATCATGTCGTCCAACCCAAAACGTATTAAAAATGATGCTATGGCTGTAAAAGCTTTGGAAATGATGGAAAACAGCGGAATTTCACAATTAATGGTAGAATCGCAAGGAAAATACGCAGGAATCGTACATTTGCATGATTTAGTAAAAGAAGGAATACTATAATGGGGAAAAATAAAAACGAAATGTCATTCTTAGGACACTTAGAAGAACTAAGATGGCATTTAATTAGAAGCTTTGCCGCAATATTTATCATTGCAACGGTCATATTTATATTTATAAAACCTATTTATGATCATTTTTTAATTGTCCATTTAAATGGAGAATTTGTAACCTATAAGTTTTTTTGTAGTGCATTTCAATTATTTGGTATAGATAGTGACTTTTGCGCTTTAAAGTTTGATGACGAACTTGTCAATATGGCAGTTACAGGTCAGTTTACTTTGGCAATTTGGACAGCCTTAATTTTAGGACTTATCTTAGCGTTTCCTTATATATTATATGAAGCATGGAGATTTATTGCGCCAGGATTAAGTCCAAAAGAACGCGGAAGATCAAGATGGTTTATCTTTTTAGCTTCACTCCTATTTTTCATTGGTTTACTATTTAGTTACTACGTAATTATGCCAATGTCATCGTACTTCTTCTATAACTTTTCCATTACGGAAACTATCGAAAACAACATTACGGTTCAATCGCACATAAGCTTATTAACAAACACATTACTAGGAGTTTCCTTAGTTTTCGAATTACCGCTCATCATATATTTCTTATCAAAATTAGGATTAATCACACCAGCATTCTTACGCAAGTACAGAAAACATGCTTTAGTTGTTGTATTGATACTTGCCGCAATTATAACGCCGCCAGATGTTGCGAGTCAGATTGTCGTAGCAATTCCTATTTTAATATTGTATGAAGTTGGAATTGTAATATCAAGAAGAGTAGAAAAAAATTATAAAAAGAAATTTAAGCATGGCTAATCCCGTAGAAGAATTTAACGACTACAGAGCTAAAATGAACGATAAAATTTTAGCAGATAACAACAAAGTAATCAAACGTATCTTTAATTTAGATACCAATGCGTTTAGCGCTGGTGCTTTAGATGTGCAAACCAAAGAGTTATTAGGACTTGTAGCATCCGCAGTATTGCGTTGTGACGATTGTGTAAAATATCATTTAGAATCTTGCCACAAAGAAGGTTTGAGCAAAGAAAAAGTGATGGAAACGTTAAGTATTGCCACATTAATTGGCGGAACTATTGTAATTCCGCATTTGCGAAGAGCGTATGAGTATTGGGAAGCGTTAGAAGCACAGAATTAGTATAGATTTTAGATCGCTTCGCTTTGCTCCTGTTATATGTTTTCGATTGTGAGTTTAATTGTTTAACCTAATATCAATTTCATAGTCTAAACTTGTAAACCCGTAAACTTTATTGGGTTTTATACTTGTTATGATAGAAGAAAAAGTTTTTCTAAACGCGCATTGCTATTAAGGATGTTTTAAATAACTCCAATTTAGATTTTGATTTCAACTAGTAACTAGTAACTAGCAACTAATATAACCGACGAAGTTAATTTCGTATTAAAAAGTATCAGCGTTATACCTAAATTGTTATTTTTACGCTTTATAATGACCAAATTATATGATTTTAAGAGCCGATAGTATTATGAAGTCCTACAAAGGACGAAAAGTAGTAAAGGGAATTTCTTTGGAAGTAAATCAAGGAGAAATTGTTGGATTATTAGGTCCGAATGGAGCTGGAAAAACAACTTCTTTCTACATGATTGTAGGTTTGATAAAGCCTAACGGCGGAAAAATCTATTTGGATGATATGGAAATTACCAAATTCCCGATGTACAAACGTGCGCAAAACGGAATTGGTTATTTGGCACAAGAAGCGTCTGTTTTCCGTAAATTAAGCATTGAAGAAAACATTTTGAGTGTGTTGCAATTGACCAAAATGTCAAAAAAAGAACAACATCGAAAAATGGAATCGCTGATTGAAGAATTTGGTTTAGGTCACATTCGTAAAAACCGTGGTGATTTACTTTCTGGTGGTGAACGAAGACGAACAGAAATTGCACGTGCTTTGGCTACAGATCCAAAATTTGTATTGTTAGATGAACCGTTTGCAGGTGTCGATCCGGTTGCGGTAGAAGACATTCAGCGAATCATAGCACATTTAAAAAATAAAAATATCGGAATTCTCATCACCGATCACAACGTACAGGAAACCTTGGCAATTACCGATAGAACTTATTTAATGTTTGAAGGAAACATTCTAAAAGCAGGAAAACCGAAAGAACTTGCCGAAGACGAAATGGTTCGAAAAGTATACTTAGGTCAAAACTTTGAGTTGCGCGAAAAGAAACTGGACTTTGAACAGACGGAAATAGAAACAGATAAATAAAAAGAGGCTGTCTAAAAAGTATTAGAAAGTGTCATTCTGAACTTGTTTCAGAATCTCATTCTATTGATTTCCAATGATGATGAGAAACCGAATCAAGTTCGGTTTGACGAAATTATGACTTTTTAGACAGCCTTTTTTGTTCTATAAAAGTTGTTCTTCTTTACAAGAGAAAATAAATTTTTAATTCTATAAAATCTGAGTATCACCAACTTCATTAAAAACTGCTCCATAAATTTGATCTGAGCTTTTGTTTTTCCCAATGATGATACCACTTGGATAGTGTTTTATTTTGTGTTTATAAGTATGCTTAATCACAATACCATATTGTTGCGTTGGTATTGCCTGCGATGGTAAGTTATAAAACTCATTATTTTCTAATGTGATAAATTTACTTCCATACTCAACGCGAATGCCTCCATACGGAGTATTTCGGTAAATTCCATCTCTAGTTTGCTCGTTACTTCCACATTTATTAAATAGAACTTCTATACGTGTAGAACCTGCAAAACCTATTCCGCACGAATTATTTTCTTCTGCGGTATTGTAACTAACTTCTCCGTAATGACAACGTTCAAAAGCAAAACCCAAATCGCCCGAACCGTTTGCTACATTCTCAGTACATATAAACTCTTTTGTGTCTTTTATGGCAATTAAATCTGCCGAACCTCCATTGTAAAAACTCAAATTTGGACCTTCTACATGGTTGTGCGCTATTTTTACATTCAAATGAAAGTTACAACTACCGCCGTACAAGCTTGCTTTATAATCTTTATCACCACAAGTTAAGTAAATGGCACTTGCACTATCTGGTCGCCCTTTTGGCTTTCCGTTAGCCTGAATTACAGATTTTTTTGCAGGAACAATAATCGAATTTCGCAATATACTAACAGTGTCGCAATATTCAGGTTTTGAAGTGTCAACCGTTCCTGTAAGTCGAATTCCATTACTGGCTAAAGTTTCTAAAAATGAATTATCGTGAATTTCTATGTTTGAATTTCGCCTCCAAATTCCGACTCCAATATAGGCTTCTTCAAAAACACAGTTTTTAACAGCTAATCCATCGGTTTTTTGAACTCTTATTGCGCAAGCTCCTTTTTTATTAGTTCCTTTAAACTCGCAGTTTTCAATTGTAATGTTTGAATTTTCTATAGGATCTTTACCATAACTGTTTATTAAAACGGCAGCTACAGCCGGACTTTGATGTTGTGTATCAAATATAATATTGGAAATTGTCACGTTAGCAACTTTATTTCCAAAAAGAAGTTGTTTCGTTTCTAAATTCTCTGGATGATAGTATTTTAAACTGGCTTTTCCACTACTTGTAGTGATAATTATATTACTTGGCAATGAAAGTGATTTAGAAATACACACAAGCGCGTTTTCTGGAAATTGAACCGTGCCGCTACCATTTTTCTTTATTGTTTCAAAAGCAGTTTCGAGTGCCTTGGTGTCGTCGTGAGTTCCATCTGCGGAAGCGTTATAAGGCGATTTTGTAATATCTATAAACATGGTATCATTTTTTTATTAAAGAAATTAATACATATAAAATGATAATGATCGGAATTGCCAAAAAGTGCAAAAAGACGAGCAATAAAGCACTTGCAATGATAAAAATATACTTTACCATATTGTCTTTAAAGCTCCAATTTTTAAATTTTAACGCAAATAATGGAATGTTTGCATTTAATAAATAACAACTCAATGCTGTGATGACAAGTAAAAACCATTTGTTTAAAATGATGGCATCAATCGTAGGATCTACTTGATATGCTAAAATTAGCGGAAACGACATTATTAATAAGGTATTGGCTGGCGTTGGTAACCCAATAAATGAAGAAGTTTGATTTTCGTCAATGTTGAATTTTGCCAAACGATACGCGGAAGCCAACGTCACAAACAATCCGACAAGCGGCAACAAATGCACTTCGTTTTCAAACCAATGCCAAGTATCTGACCATGAATGTCCGTCGTTTACTTTTTCATGTATGCCCAAAGCTCTGTTGAATAATTGATACATGACAATTCCTGGTACAACACCACTGGTGATCATGTCTGCAAGTGAATCTAATTGCAAGCCAAATTCACTTTGCACTTTTAACAATCGGGCTGCCAAGCCGTCAAAAAAATCGAAAAATATACCTAAAAACACAAAAAATGCTGCAATTTCTAGTTGATTTTTCACTGCAAAAATAACTGCCAAACACCCGCAAAATAGATTTAATAATGTGATGAAATTTGGAATGTGTTTTTTGATGTTCATGTATCTGATTTTTTGTAAAAATAAATAAACTTTACAAACTCTATAGTGCAGAAGTAGAAATGTTCTTCAATTCCGTACAATATCTATGTATTTTTTGAGTTTATTAGGGTAGAAAATCGCATATTTGTATAAAAATTAGACTCTTGAAAAAGTTACTTGTATTCCTCTTTATAGTAGTTACTCATCTTGCAAACGGACAATCTGTTGCTAAATATTCAAATGAATTTATGAATATTGGTGTGGATGCTGGCGCGTTTGGTATGGGAAATGCCGTTGTGGCAAATATTGGTGATGTAAATTCTGGTTACTGGAATCCTGCGGGATTGGTGCAACTTGAAGACAAACAAATGGCATTAATGCACTCTAGCTATTTTGCAAATATTGCCTTGTATGATTATGTGGCTTTTGCAATGCCTATTGATGATAGAAGCGCTTGGGGAATTTCTTTGATTCGTTTTGGAGTCGATGATATTTTAAATACTACACAGTTAATTGATGGACAAGGAAATATTGATTTTAACCGAATTAGCCTATTTTCTGCTGCCGATTACGGAATTACCTTTTCGTATGCACGTAAATTGCCTGTACAAGGCCTAAATTATGGTGTGAATGCGAAAGTAATTCGTAGAATAATTGGTGATTTTGCTTCTTCTTGGGGATTTGGTTTTGACTTCGGAATACAGTTCAGAGATAAAGATTGGAAATTTGGATTGATGGCGCGTGACATCACAACAACGTTTAATACTTGGAGTATTGACGAAGAGTTATTTAATGATGTTAGCGATCAAATTCCAACGCAAGATTTACCAGAAACTACTGAAATTACCATTCCAAAATTACAATTTGGAGTTGCGCGTTCTTTTACGTTTAACTATGATTATACGCTTACAGCGGAAGTGGACTTAAATATGCGTTTTGCGCAAACAAACGATATTGTTTCAACTTCTTTTGCAAGTATAACGCCTGCAGTTGGTCTGCAATTTGCATATACTGATTTGGTGTTTTTACGCGTTGGTGCTGGAAACTTTCAAAATGAAAACAATTTTGGATCAGAATCTTTAACCTTTCAACCAAATTTAGGAATTGGCTTTAAATACAAAGGAATTCAGATCGATTATGCTTTGACAGATATTGGCGATCAAAGTGCTGCAATATATTCTAATGTATTCTCTTTAAAAATCGATTGGAGTTTATTTAGATAAGTCTACTTTACGATCGCACACAAAAATCTAGCTTTAACATAAAAATAACGCACGTGTTGTTTCATCTCACCAATAAAAAATAATACTTTTATCGGATAAAGCTACACAGATGAAAAAACTTGTATTTCTACTATTTCTTACGATTGGAATTGGTTTTGCACAAGAAAAAAATCAAAT
>NZ_JBGCDL010000054.1:0-4953 GCF_045105435.1 Kordia sp.
AGCCAAGCAGACAATTGTGGCACTAATTGCGTACGCGGATTGGTGTCAATATGTGTGTTGTATAAATAGTGTCCATCATTCCAAATATCGGGTGTAAACCAACTGTATTCTGGTAAATCGTCATTTGCTATATCTTGCCAAAACTGAACATCGTTTACAATTTTCTCCCATCTATCTTTATCTTTCTGTACGTTATGAAAAGAAGCAAAAGCATTGTGTTTGCGGTAATACCTGGAAAGATCTTTGGCATCAGCCGCCGGAAATTGGGTAATTGGTTGTTCACTTGTATCATAATCAGCATTTACCCAATCAGGATTCCAAGCTTCATTCGGATAGGCTTCCATATACGCTTTCCAACTCACATTTTTAGCTTCTAAAATATCAACTAAAGTTTCTTGGAGTAGTGGAGAAGCTGGCGGAATATCGTTGGTAACTCCGCAAATTTCACCTGCAAAAGATGCTAGGTAATTGGTTTGAGAAGGATGAAAAGCACCAAAATAGTTTGTCATATCTGCTCCAGCAGCAGCTAATTTCTTTAAAAAAGGATTTTGAATTACATAACTGCGATATTGGTTTTCAAACATGATGGTAATCACGCGATCAAATGGTTTGCTCATGATAGTAGATTAATAAGGTTGGTTTTACAATATGGTGTTATAAATGTAAAACAAAGATTAAGCATTCACAATTGGAAACTACTCGTTTTAGTAAATTCAGGTAGAAATACGTATTGGTAATTGGACGTATTCTTGGATCAATAAATACATTAGTATTACATAATATCAGAGAGAATGACACATGTAGTTATGAGCGAATAAATTATACCAATGGTGGCAAGTAACATGAGGATATTTCCAATTTTTTCAACAGATTGAGAAGTTTTTACAAAGGTAGATAATACTTCTTTTTTTGATTTTAAACCAAAAAAACTTCTTAATTGTTGACTGTCATTAAGCATTTTTCCAACGCAAAATAAAATGGCGTAGTAAAGTATAGATTCTAGTAAACCAATTATTGCGGTAAATGCTAACATGAATTTTTATTTTTTATAAATATAGGATAAGATTATGATAAAAAAAAGCCATTTCGAATATGGAGATGGCTTTTGGTAAAAAAAAATGATACACTTTATTTATTCAGTAGTTACACTCGAAACATCCGCAAAATCCCAATTGTTAGGAAGCGTATACGTTTCTTCCATTTTTGCAGTAAGAATAGCGTGTAATTTTTTCCAAGTGTCTAATAATGAGTTTTCAATATCATCTGGAGATGCCAAAAGGTTTTCAGTTTCTGTTTGTCCGCCTTCCGTACTATAATCATACAATTCATATTGAATGGGAGACGATGGTTCACTCGAATCACTATTACTTACTTCAATTTCTCCATTGTAATTTACAATGCCATAGTTTTGACTGCCGTAATTAGCTGGATAATACACACCATATTTGTATTTATGACTAATAATTCCTCGAATGCAGGTATAGGCAGACATGGAACAATCGTCTGTAGCAAAATAATTATATTCTCTATTGTTTGAATCGCCATGTAAGACTGTATTTGCATAGCTTTCTCCTTGAATGACCACGTTCTCAGGAATGCTAGCTCCTGTAAGTTCAGCAATGGTTGGAAGCAAGTCAATCAGTGAAACCAAATCTTCCTTCACCACATTTTGCGGCAAGTTTGGATTTGAAAATATCATAGGAATCTTAATGGTTTCTTTGTAAATATTGTTTTCTTTTTGACGCAAACCTCCTTGCGACATCGCCATTTCTCCATGATCTGACATACGAATGATATACGTATCGTTTTCTAATTGATTGCCAACATGTACATTAGATCGCATTGCATTGATGATATCTCCTGTTAAATCATCAATGAGTGTTTGCAAATATGCGTAGAATTTTAAATAATTGGTGGCGGTATCAGTATCTTTAATTTTTCCACGCTGAAAACCCATTAAAAAATCTTTTTGTGCATCTGGTTTCCCATCTAAATCATTGTTGTAACTATCTGGAAGCACAAAATTATCATAAGCACTTCCGAGCCATTCTTTTCCTGTGTATCCTGCACTTTCTGGTGCAAACGGATATACCCAAACATCATGCGGATTTGCCAAAGAAACTACCAAACAAAATGGTTTTTCATCGTCAGGATTGTAGTTTTTAATAAAATCTACCGCAGATTCTTGACTGTTTAAAAACATGGGACCATTTACAATTCTGCCATCGTTTGCAGCGGTTCCGCCTCCAAGAGAATTTAACGGAGAATTCTCCGTAGGTTTCTCCGTGCCTCTTTCGGTTAAATTAGCTTCTGCCGTTCCTAAATCGGGAGATGTCCAACCTGGAAATGCATAATGATTTTCCATGGCGTCATCTTCAATCATCATTCGATCCATATCTGCGGGACGAATAAAACTAGAATTGGCAAACGAAGCATCCAAATGCCATTTTCCTTTGTAGACCATTCGATATCCTGCATCGGTCATAATTTTACCAAGCGTAGCGATAGATCCGCCCATAGGCAAGGTTCGACTCATGTTAATGGTATCATTCACTTTTAAAACACCATTCACTGTTGGATACGTACCCGAAAAAATAGTAGATCTGCTTGGAGAGCATGCAGTAGAACTACACATGTTATTTTCAAAAGTTACACCTGTTTTTTTCAAATGTGTCGTCCATGGCAAATATTCTTCTGCCCAGCCTTCCGGAAAGTGTTGAATAGTTCGTTGTTGATCGGTGATAAGAATAAGGATGTTGGGTTTTTTTTGAATGTTTTTCATGATATAAAATTTCTATGGTTGGTCTACATAAAGCTAAATAAAAGATGTGAATTTTACAATTTTATGGAAGTAAAATTTTGCGAAACACGTATTGGTACGTATTGATAATAAAGTAGTTATATGTTTTTTTGGTGTAAAAAAAAGCCATCTCTATTCTGAGATGACTTTTAGTGGTTCGTTTTTGGATTGATGATGCAGTTAGAAGGTCTGCGTTATGGATTGATTCCAAATGCCAGTTGCGGCTGTTGTTTGTGCAAATTCGTTAAAATCGATTGCTTTTCTGCCCAATACTGTTGAAATATCAGTAGAAACTATTTGATTGTCAGCATTGCCCAAAACTTCTTTAAATAAGTATCCTAAAAGCCAAATAAAATCATCAGGAACACCTGCGTTTTTCATACCTTCTAAATATGCATCTAAGGAAATTTCTTGAAAATTGATGTTTCTATTGGCTGCTTTTGCAATGGTTTCTACCGCTTCTTTAAAAGTTAAAGTTCTCGGTCCAGTTACGGTAATAATTTGCCCGTTTAGCGTGTCATCTAATAATGCTTTTGCAACAACTTCCGCAATGTCATCTGCATCGACAAAAGGAATTTTAGTTTCCGCCATTGGCAAGGCTATATGACCAGCTAAGATTGGATCTAAAAACATACTTTCGCTAAAGTTTTGGTTGAACCAAGAAGCTCGTACTATTGTGTAATTCAATCCTGAGTTTGCAACAATTTCTTCACAAGCTTCTGCTTCTTTTTCTCCTTTTCCCGAAAGTAATATTACTTTTTCTAAACCTTGCTGTAATGCCGTTTCGGTAAGCGCTTTAATAGCTTCTTTAGCGCCAGGAACTGCCAAATCTGGATGATATGTAATATATGCGCAGTCCATTCCTTTTAAGGCTTTTGCATAGGTTGTAGCATCGTTCCAATTGAATGGAATAGCGCTGTTGCGAGAACCAATATGTACGTTTTGTTGCTGATTTTGTAAAATGTGTGCGACACGACGACCAGTTTTTCCTGTGCCGCCAATGACTAAAATGTTTGATTTCATAATGTTTGATGAATTTAAAATTTATGTTGTAATACTTTAATAAGTGTGATGAGTAAAAGTCCAAAAGAAAGGATGCTTGTCAGCGTTCTGATGAAATGCAATCGATTCCATTTGATTTCAAACTGATTGCGTAGATTTTGTAAATCGTTCACAGATGCTTCTGCCAAATTGGTTTTGTCCAAAATTTCATTCAGTGGAACGTTCCCAAAAATGGTAACTAAGACAAGCCCGAAAAAATAGAGTAAAATAATGCTTCCTAAAAGTGTTGTAATTGTACTTGTGCTATCTTTCCATAGAAATAAACTGATGGCTTGTAAAATGAATGGGCCAAAAAATACAAGGATGAATGTTGGATTTATTATGGTGCGATTCATCTGCTGAAATGCATGTAAATATCCGAGGTTGTCCAATTTGCCAATTCCTATGGTTACGGCATTTGTCCATGTAAAACACAATCCTGCGGAAAGTCCCGTGAGCAATGTCGCAATCAATAGGATTCCAAGTTTGAGTGAAATGTCCATAGTATTCGTTTTTTTGAAAATTAATGTTGTTTTTTTTGCGAAGTTTTTTCTGGATTGAAAGTGACTTCTACGGTATTGATTTTAGAAAATTTTTCGTTAGAATCATTGTGCGCATCTACAGCAGTGAAAACAGCAAAAAAATTAACTAGAATAGCTAATAAAAGTATGTTGATAAGTCCCATAACTGATTGTTTTAGTTTGATGAGACAAAATTCAGGAAAGTTGAAATGTTGTGATTGACACTTTACGCCAATGTTTTGACAGTTTACGCCAAAGCGCTAAAAATGTTAAGATTTACGGTATTCAATTGGTGTTTTTCCTGTCCAACGTTTAAATGCACGATTGAAAGCGCTTTGTTCGGAGAAGCCAATTTCAAAGGCAATTTCGGCAAAACTACTATTAGATTGTAAGAGCAGAAATTTGGCGCGTTCTTCTTGTTTTTGTTGAATTAAATCGCGGAATGTAACCTCATGTTTGGAAAGTCTGCGTGTAAACGTGCGTGCGCTCATTCCTAAAATACTGGCAATTTCTGCTACACTAGGAATTCCGCTTGGAAGCGCATCTGTAATTAAATTTTTGACATCCGTCAGTAATTTATTAGAACTTACT
>NZ_JBGCDL010000055.1:0-5253 GCF_045105435.1 Kordia sp.
AAAAATCCCAAGAATACACTTGGGATTTTCGGAAGTTCGTTGAATTTATGCATCTAACTATCTATGAATGACTACAACCTCTATTCAGAAATACACATAAATTTTACTTAAACTTTCAGCGAATAAAAGTACATGCTTCAAAAAATGTATTCACTAGGGAATACCTTAAAAATAAAAGGGAAAAAAACCCTTGTTATGAAGTTTTGTTTGTAGGAATTGAATTTTCTAAGAAACCAATACCAAAGGAATCATCATATCCGCCAAACGTAAGTAAAACATTCCTGTACCCGACATTCCTAACATGAGTCCAGGATTTTTATTTGTGTAATAAACTGTTTAAATAGTTTGAAGGATTTACACCTGTGTGTTTTTTAAACGCTTTTGCAAATGATTCTGTATTTCCGAAACCTAGTTTTTTTGCCAAAGCTTTTACGGTGCATGCTTTTAAGGAATTATCTGTGTTTAGTTCTTTTAAAACATGGTTAATTCGTAAATCATTGATATACGAACTAAAGTTTTTTTGATATTGATCGTTTATAATTCTTGATAAATATTTTGGATTTGTTTTTAGCTTTTTTGCCAATTTGTGTAATGTTATTGGCTTTAAAAATCCTTGTTTGTCTTCAAAGTCAGAAAGTTTCTCCATTACAGTCAAAATGATAGCATCACTAATTTTTAGTGAGTTGGTTTTGGACTTTTCTTTTCGTAAAAAAGAAGAGAAAAACAATAGGAGTTTTTTTAATAGGCGTGACATTTTAATGAAATTTGTGTAATTTTTGTTTTTAATAAATTTTGAGCAGATAGCGAGGATCGAACTCGCTCCTATAGAGTGGAAGTCTACTATGCAACCAAAAACACCTTATCTGCTTGTTTGTATTTGATGGTACAAATGTTAGAAAGTAGTACGCAGTTATTTTGCGTACTAGTGAAAAACCTAATTTGATCTTATTTTTTATGACAGAAATTATTAAAGAAAATAGTTGCTGCAACTACTGGAGCAATGTTAGAATGACATGTGTTTTATGATAAAAAACCACTTTTTTTGTATTAATTAAAGTTGGATGTTTAAGAGGGTATATGCAATATTAGTTTTCATATTATAGAAAAACTACATGAATTTTAACTAAAATTCAACGCTTATATGTTTTTTACGACGCTTACACAATATTTGAGATATATACTAACTTTTATGTCTATAATTTAAAAAGCATAACGACCTCTTATAACTAAAAACCATGCTTGTTACTGATCTGAATAAGTATTTCTTATTCGGAAATAGGATAGGTATACCAATTCATTAATGTATCAAAAAAATAGAAAATATGTCAAATTTTAAATTTCATGAAGCTCCTGATTTTTGGTTAAGAAAAAAGCTAGAGGCCATGGATAATGATGAATTTCCTCCTTTTAGAACTTTCCCAAATACAATAGGCGATTGTGAATATCAAGAAAACTTTATTTCAACTAATATTGATGAAAAAAAACTAATAGAAGATTTGAGTTCTTCTTTTTACTTTAAGAGAAATAAATTTGATGCTAATAAATATATTAAAGATAAGAAAGGCTTTAAAAGTTCTAAAGTAAGAGATTTTAATAATAGAGAAATAGTAAAAGATGGTATTAGGGTTATTCAAAAAAGAGATAAGCTTCTTAAAACACCATTTACAAAAGAGCAACTTGAACGGGAGATTGAGAAATTCAATTATAAAAATTTAGCGTCTAGTTTAATATTAAATACTACAAAATGTTATCTCAACAATAGTACACAAAAAAATAGCTTTGAAGTTAATATAGATATAAATAACAAATCAGTTACTTATACTTATTATATATATTTTGAAGATTTAGATAAAAAAAATCATAGTAGAAGCGCCATAGTATTGAGAACTGGTGACGCAGAGTTATTGCTTTTCTTTTTGGAAAAAGTATATGGAAAATATGAAGCTAAAAAAATACGAAAAGTTATATGGAAGAAGTTCTTATACCAACTCAACGAAAAAGAAGCTATTAAAGAATTAATATTTTTATATGATAAACTGCCAAGTTATATAAGGCTTGGGTATCATGCTGAAGTAGAGAAGGAAACAAAACCATATAAAATATTTGATACAACACTTTGGAGACATTTTAAAATGTTTGCCGATTATGATAAAGGTACTTCCGATGCTAGTTATTATGTCGTATATATTATGACGCTTATAACACCAAAATATTGTATGGAAAAATTCATGGAGGATCAAAAACTTGTACTGCAAGTGTATGAAAACTTAGATGATCAAAGTGATATTGAAGCTTTTTTTGGATGGTATGATTTTTCAAAAACCTTTCCCGGATCTAGTAGTTTTGAACCTACCAATAGAGATGTGTTTGCGACAATGTTAAACTCATATGTACAATTGTTTGAAGGAAACGCTAAGTTGTGTGTTTTTGAATCTTCTGGAGCACATTTTTATCAAGGGATTCATGACGTGCGACCACAAGCAAAGGAAGAATGGAAACACACGGTAACATATACATTAAATGCAGGTCTTGAAGATGGTAAAATTCATCTTGAAAATAGTTGGAAAAGTGAGGAAAAACTAGGATATACATTATTACCTAGTAATCGTTTTAGTAAGTCACGATCTGTTGTAGATATAGAATTTAGTAATGGCTTCAATGAAATAGGTAATTACAATCCTCTAGATGTTATAAAATTTACGCAATATAATGATAAAGGAGAGGCTGTTACTATGAATGTTCCTGCCATATTTATAAGACATGTTTCTTATATAAAAAAGTGGGAAAGAATAGGTAAAGTAATTCGGTTTGGGTTTAATATATTAATGATTGTAGGTAGTGCTGCTACCATTTATTCTGGAACTAGCTCTATGATGTTATATGCTGCTATAACCGATATGGGCTTGGCTACTGGAGATATTTTTGTCCAAGGAAAAGAACTTAAAAAAAGTGATTATGTAGGTCAAGAAGCGCAAAATTTTTTAAGACTTTGGAATGAAATATATAACACATTAGGTTTGGTTACTTTTAGTCCTGTTGCCATAAAAGTAGTTACTACCAATGCTCCAAAAATTGTACATTCTGGAGCAAATATATTACAAGGTACAGGGAAAATATTTTTAAAAAAAGAGGCCTACAAGAAAGTAAAAGAGCTAACTTTAAAAGCAATCCATAATTTAGAAATCCCTAACTTTAATAAAACAGGATTACAAATAGTTCCAAAAGGGAAAAAGATATTTGGACTAACAAATATTTCCAAATTACAAAATCTTGGTGTTATCTTTGTAAAAGGTGCTAAGAATACTATTGCGGCTATTTATAAAGGTATAGTTATTGCGAGTGGAAAAGTGAAAATAGTCGCATTGCAACTGCGCACAGCTTTGCGGAAACTAAGAGGCGATAAGCTTAAAAAGCACTTAGATGATATAGTAGAACTTGCAGGATCTGCCGAAAATTTAAGAGTTATAAGGGATGTAGATGCTTTTATAGCTAGCAGAGCTAGATTAGATAGTCTAAAAATAACAGGAGAAAATGCCTTACAGTATCTAGACGATGCTCTACCACATTTTAATCATGAAGTAGTTGAAAAAGTTGTTAATGGAAAAACAGAAAAAGTCGTAGTTCAAATAGGAAAGAAAAATTGCGTTAGCGTTGTTGAAGTAGTTGAAAAATTTCTTAGAACTGGTGAAATAACTAAAGCTAAACGTGTAAAAAGATTAAAGATACGACTTTTGGAAAAAGAATATGGAGGAACTTTTTTTCAATACAGACCAGAGACTCTGAAGGATGTCAGAATAATGAAAGATGGAGATCGAGGTATAATGTACGGAGTCAGGGAAGAAGGTGAAATAATAATAAATGGTGTGCGAGAATGGTATTCCGATGGTCATGTTTTTAATGTCATAAAAGTAAATGGTCAGGTGTTATTTCGAGATGGTCAAAGTGGACTCATGGCAGTTTTAAAAGGAAAAGGATATATAAAGTTTAAGTACATGCAAACAAATAAATAATAATTATGCTCACAAAACAAGAAATGCTAATTATAGCAGAAAAATATATGGTATTTAGTAGTGATGAAGATACTGAATTAATTCTATATCAAGGACGTGTCATAGAAAAGCCTTACGGAAATATCTACTATTACAATGATAAAATATATATTGAAACAGGGGATTTTCAACATCATGTTGTAACAGGACCTTTTCTAGTAGAGAAATCAACAGGTAGAGTTGTTAATTTTGGGACAGCACACCCTTTAGAATTTTGTATAGATGAATATGAAAAAGGAACTATGATACCAAGTTTAGATCTTTATTGGTATCCTAATACTAAAAAATACAGTCATAAATAAAGACTATGTTAACAAATCAAGAAATGCTTATCATAGCAAAAAAATATATGTCATTTAGTAGTGATAAAGATATTGAACTTAAAGTTACACAAGGACTTACCATTACAAAACCTTATGGAAATATTTATTATTATGATAGTAAAAAGTATATAGAAACAGGTAATTTTCAATATCATGTTCCTACAGGTCCTTTTTTAGTAGAAAAAGCAACAGGTAGAGTGGTTGGTTTTGGAACAGCACGTTCTTTTGAATTTTATATTGATGCGTATGAAAAAGGAACATTAGTACCAACTTTAGATCGTTATTGGTATCCTGATACTCAAAAATATAGTCATAAATAAAGACTATGCTAACAGAACAAGAAATGCTAGAAGTTGCAAAAAAATATATGTCATTCATAAGCAATGATACTGTTGAAATTATAGTTATTGATCAATTAACTATAAAGAAGTCATACGGTAATATTTATTATTCTGAAAATAAAAAATATTTTGAAACAGGAGATTTTAAATACCATGTTATAACGGGACCTTTTTTAGTAGAAAAAGCAACAGGGCGAGTGGTTAATTTTGGTACGGCTCGTGCTGTAGAATTTTATATTGATGCGTACGAAAAAGGAAATTTAGAGTTAAGTTTAGATTTATATTGGTATCCTGATACGCAAAAACACGATTATCTTTAAATATACTTGGTAACAATAAAAAGTCCCAGAATCGTTTTGGTAGAACGATCCTGAGACAGGAATAAAAACATAGTGATTATGTATGTTAACCCGCATTATGCATTAGAAAATCTATTACAGCTCTGAACTACTTCATATACGATCGCTTTGCTGTATTTTTTAATGTAACCAGAACGATGCTATGCTGAAATTAAGAAAACACTCGTATGTTTTGTATTTC
>NZ_JBGCDL010000056.1:0-5325 GCF_045105435.1 Kordia sp.
ACTCCATAATTCTATAGGTTTATTATGATGTTGCCAAAACTGGTATTTGCTTGTAGTTGCATTCTTTTTTCCTGCTCGCTCAAACATCCAAAGTAACCATTCTTGTTATGAAACTTATATTTTCTACTCATATCTCTAAAATACAAAAAGCTACACTAAAAAATTAGTATAGCTTTTTGTTATGTTTACTCTTTTACTTTTCTTACTCATGCTCGGCACTAGTATATACTAGCGCTAGCGTGGGATAATTTTGAAAACAAAAAAATAGCCTTCAAATTAATGAGGCTATTTTAATACAAAAGTTAATTACAACTTTACCTTTTGTTCTCTACAAGGAATGTTTTGTAATCTTGCAACAGCTTTAAAATTTCTTCCAAAGTAATTACAAACATCAATTTTGTATCTCCTTGTTCATCTAAAGTGAAAAAATCGAAAACTTGAAAACCTCCCTCAGGATATTCTTCTTCTGTCGGATCTGCTGAAAAAGCGTATCCTATAAAACCTTGTTGGTTTTCTATGCTATATGAGGCATCAGGATCACCATCTATGACACTTTGAATCCCTTCAATTAGAGTTTGAACATAATCACTGGTTTCCTGTCCTTCAAATATCATTGACAAATAATCGTAAGGTCTTTTTACTAAAACTCCAAAACTTATAAATTCATCATTTAAAGGTTTATTTTTATAAATTTCATATTTTATCATTATAATCCAATTTTAAATTAAAGGAAAAACAGTTGTTATTTCTCCATTTACTATCACAAATTTAATTTTTATTCCATTAGTTGTTCTTCCAAAGAAAAATATGGGGTTGGTGTCTACCATTTTATTTTTAAAAGCAAAGGCAACTTCTTCTAATATACGTTGTTTATTCCAATTTTTAGGAAACATTGTGGTATCAATAATAGTACCACTACTATTATATTTATCTATCCAGTTTCCATTCGTACCTTTCATTTGTACATGGGCTTTGTATACCTCATCGTCTAATGGATTAGGAGGTCTCCTACTTCCAGGCTTTATTCTATTTTTAACATTGTCAAGTAAATCTTCACTATGAATTCCTTTTGTAGAGGGAGTTCTTCTTCCTCTTGCTCCACGTCCTATTCTTGTAGATCGTAAATGTCCTTCAAAAATATGTTCTATTAATTCATCTAAATTGCTTCTAGTTATTTGTGTTAAAAAATCATTATATGCTACTCTACGTAAGTTAGCTTTTTGTATTAAGTCAGACAATTCATCCATGTATTGGGAAATACTTTTGCCTTCTCTTTTTGCATTTTTAATAACATCTTTCAAGAAAGATTTATATCGCTTAGATTTACTCTCAGAAAAGACAAGTACATTTTTCCAAAATAGTTGACGTTCCCCACTTGTAACTCCTATCGAACCCCAACAGCTTAAAATAATACTCGTATTACGTTTTATTTTTATAGAAATAAAAGAGTGATTCAAGAGTTTACGAATATTATTTTTTTTATACTTCTTAATTTTCCAATTATTACGAAGCCACATTATTATTCGTTTCATAATAATTAGGTTTTTTTGCCAATAGGGCAAAGATTAAACACATTGTCTGTATAACTACTAGGTGTATATCCCATTTTTTTAAATAGTCGTTGTTCTGTAACATCAAATAGCTTTATATATGCTTCGTCCGCCAATTGCTTGGCAGTAGCGAGTAAACTTTTTAAGAACGCTAAAAATTCGTCCATTAGCCCGGGCACGTCCAATTTTCGAATGCGTTTAAAAAGCAAACTCATACCATCAACTAATACTTTAGGACTCGTAAACACAAATTCAGTAAATTGTCCTGTAGCTTTTAGTATACTTTTAAAAGCGTCTATATTTACTTGTATTGCTTTAGCTACTGTTGCGCCTCCCATAGTTGCCATGGTAGTTACTATCTCCTCAATAATAAAACCTATAGCATATCCAATTCCATAACCAATGGCGTCACTATGTGTTTTTACATAAGTTCCAGCTTCAGCCACTTTGGTCATAATTGCACTTGGACTGCTTAATAAATCAATGACTAATTTGGGTGCTTCTATAAAAAAATTGGCAATAGCTGCTAAATTTTTAAAAGAAAAAAGTTTGATTACTGCTTCAATACCGTTTTCTAATAATTCAATTACCATACTTACATAGCCAGATTTATTATCAGATTTTGCTGCTTGATATAAATAGTATGGTAAACTTATAATATGCCCTACCATAGTTAAAATACCACCTACAGCAGCCGATATGCTGTTCAGTAATCCAATAAGTAATCCGTTTACAAATAAGTATATTTCTTTTGAAGAAAGAAATTTTACCATGGCATCATATACATCTCTCATTTTTTCAATCACATCAAAAAGAATCGTTAGCTTATCTTTTAAATAGTCTTTGATACTGTCTATAGGTATTTTGTCAAGAAAGCTTTTAATGTCTTTTTCAACATCGTTAAGTTTGCTTTTGAAATTTGCGCTATTTTTTTCTACATTTTCATTGATGGTATCAACGATTTCTAAAAATGTTTCAAACCCTGGAATAATAGGCGCAAAATCTTTATTTAAGTTTCCATCTTCATTAAAATAACGCCATCGCTTCTCATCAAACCTTAGATTTGCAGAAATTCCTTCTCCGATAAAAATAAGTGGATCAGCAATAGCTGCTTTTACTAATCCCGCAGTTAATTCGATTACAAAATCTGCTACCTGTCCTAAATAATAAAAGAATCCTTTTTCTTCATTTGTTTTCTTAGCTTCTAAATGTCCTTTACATACCTTTTTTATTTGTTTAGGTCTTGTATCTACATTAAATACATTTGCTAAATGAGCTACTGCTCTATAAGGTATTATAGATATAGAATTGATGTTTTTTCCTGAAAGTACTCTAGCTACCGATCCAAAAATATTATAGGAATCATCTTTCTCTAAAAAGAAAATAATTTCATTGTCTTTGACATTATCAATATTGATTTGTGCGCTCTCTAGTTTTGCACCATCTTTTGCAAAAAAGAATAGTAAAGATAGTTTAGGATTTTCTAGTAATTCTCTAAGCTTCCTATCATATAAAGAAAATAATTTAGAAGTAGATGGCGTAACAGCTTCAACAGCTGCTTCACCTCCTAAAGAAGCTATTTGTGTCTTTACATAATATTTATCTTCATATTTATAAATGACGGCACCGTGTAATTCTGTATAAAATGTTGGATCATCTAAAACGGTATACGGAGGTACATTTTTTATAATAACATCTTCTCTAGTTGTAACATGCCCGTTTACAATGTAATAATCATCCATAATATTACCATCTATGATTTCTTTATTGGTAACTTCATAATCGTATTTATTACTATCCAAATGTTTAACTTCTCTATAGGAATAAGAAGAAGGATAAAGATTTGGTACAAATTGTTCTTCATCAGGAGCTTCTCTGTCGTCTTGAAAAACAATATGATCGTTAAATACAACTATATTTGGTGCAGGCTGGTATTTTTTATTGAAATTTCGAATTCCATATTCAAATGCATGCATAATACTCTGTTTTTAAAATTCATAAATAAGCATTGCAACGCCAAATGACATTGCAATACTTTTGACAATTAGTGATATTTATTTTCCAGTGGTTTCTGGAGTAGTACTTGTAGTATCACCTACTTGTAGGTTTTTAAAAACCGTAGGATCATTTAAAATCTGAGAACTACACTCTGTCTGATCAGATTCAATAAAGTCTTCAATATCATCACATTCACATGGTAATGCTTTTTCTACTTGTAAGCCTAAGCTATCTGCTTGTAAAATGGTTAAGGAAGTTGGTACTTGCGTTTTCCATGCTTTTCCTTCTTTTACACCTAATGGTTTTTTAAGTTCATCTACAATGGAACGGTATAATGGATCATCTAAAACAGGCAATTCTCCACCATTCCAAATGCTTCCAGTTGACATGTAATGTAATACTGCTTCTTCAAACCCAGGGCGAACGGTCAATACTACTCTTGCCAATCCTGCTTGCATAAAGCTTCTAAACAATGGATCGTTGTTTTCATACGAGTATAAATCATTCCATTCTTTACGATTTGCCCAATAGAAAGGGTAGAAACTGTATGACATAATTTCCCATTCAAAAGCCTGCTCCATAAACTTCGCAAATGAAGCATAGTCGTCCATTGGCTTGGTAACAGTAACTTCGTGATTTCCTAATGTATCGCCTGTGTAGAATTGTTTTCCGTATGTTTTGGTAGCTGTTGGTGCTTGATCCATTAAATACGATAAACAGTTTTTTCGTAATACGGTTTGTTCTATTTGACGATAAAACATCGGATTAGAACCGCTGAGTTCCGCTTCTTTTTCTCCTTCTTGACTTTTTTGTGCCAAATATGCTGCCATCTGATCTTCATAAGCCGTTAGAATGGCATTAAAGGTTTCATTCTGCCACCTTTCTATAAATTCAGGTAATACTCGTAAACAAATACTAATATTAGAATTCCCCGAAAGATGTTGGTGTGAAGAAAAAGAAATTGGAATATGTCCTACGTGTTTGGCAACATCCTTTTCCACATTTTTATGGGTCATCAATACACCACCGACGATAATTTTTGTAGAATTAGATGGTCCATCAATACTATCTGCCCAGTTGGCTTTTGCTTTGTAGGTATAATATCCTTCAGGCAATTCATAATTCACATCTTCTCCAAAACGCTCGTGATTGTTACTGATAACTTCTGTGGCTTGGTATGAAAAAGCATGTCCTACATACATTTCTTCTATTGGCGGCTCTGTAAGTTCTGCATTGTATTTTGCTGCTAATTTTTTGTAGTTAGAAGCGGTAATCATAGAAGCATCAGCGATGGTTTGACCACCAATTACAACCGTTCTAGGATCAATTGGTTCATTGAGTTCCATGGTATCTGTATTTCCATCACCCATTTCTGTCATCGCCAAACGATGTAGTTTAGAAGGTTGGGGAATGGCAAATTCATACATCAATCGTCTTCCATAATTGTAGATTTGATTTTTATATACCTTATCTACCCAACGGTATACACCAACTACATGTTTGTCGCCTTTACGATTGTCAAAACCATGTGTATTGTTTTCTTCGTATTCTTCAATAATTTTGGTGATACGCTCTTCTTTGACACGTTGTACCACACGATCCATCGCTCGTTCAGTGATTTCCTGAGCTTCGGTCATGGCTTGACTGGTACTGTCTTCACTAGATGTATGCGTGGCAAAATTAGTTCCTGCGCCAACATTGAAATACAGACCTCCATTTCTTCCCATATTAAAAGAAGTATTAGCAGAAAAATCTTGTGATTCAGAAAGTACTTGTG
>NZ_JBGCDL010000057.1:0-4356 GCF_045105435.1 Kordia sp.
TATCGAAATCTACATTGAAACACTAAATTTATTTAGAAAACATCTAGAATCTAGGTTCTAAAAATCCTGATTCCAACAAAAAACCTACTTCAAACTAATCTTTAAATCCATTTCTTTTTTCATCATTAATAAAACCTCAGCATTTCCCATTGCGTCATCAACAGGATTGTGTGTATGAACGGTTTTGCGCAAATGTTTCCACTTGGCAAACGTATCTTTTTCTAATCCGCAAAAAAGATCTGAAAGTCTTCTTGAAGAATAGCCAAATGGATTTTCACCTATAAAATGATGAAAATACCAGCAAATAAACATCCAATCAAAACCATTGTTATCACTTATAAAAATTGGTCTTCCTTTCGAGTTTTCTTGAATCCAGGTTTTAAAATCGGTCATTACAGTTTTTGGATCATCAAATTCCAACGTTTCTTCACGCGAAAATCCTGAAATTGCCAATGCTTCCGGATTGAATTGCTCCGAAATTGGTTTTATTTTTCCGTAGAACGTTCTATCAAGTGCAGGATCTACCAAAACGGCTCCAAAACAGATCATAGAATAATCACCAGGAATTGGTCCGTCCGATTCTATATCAATCATTATATAACTCATGTTTCTTTGTTTTTTAGAATAGGCAATATAAGAATTCTTAAATAGCTAGCTTTCCATTCTTACGACAAAATTAACGTGCGATAATTTCATCTTACGATATTTTTGTCGTACATTTGATTAAATTCTTAAAGCCATGAAACCGTACAAGTTATCTCCAACACAAGGTACTATTCCTGTAAATAAAATTGTTGGAAGAGAAAAAGATATTCAAAAGTTAGAAAAAATGCTTGAATCGCAAAGTGTTGTTATTGAAGAAATACGACGTATGGGAAAAACACTATTTCTACAAAAATATGGGTTTCAAGCAAAAGAAAATCAACATGTATTATACTTTACACTTCAAGGAGTAATAAGCGTAAATGAACTTATTGATATATTAATAACAGAATTAAGAAGTGAACAATCCTATAAAGGAATAAAAATAGCTTGGGATAAAATTTTCAAAATTTATAATTCAATAAAACCTGATATTGATGTTGCTGACATTACTTTCAGATTACCTGAATTTGAACGAAAATGGAAAGATGTTCTTGGAGCTTGTCTTCAAGACATTGCACACAGAAAGAAAAAAGAAAAAGAAACGCTTGTTATTATTCTTGATGAACTTCCCATCATGATTTGGAATTGGATTGTAAACGGTAAGGCTGAACAAGCCAAAGAATTCTTAGATGTCTTGCGCAAACACAGACAATTACTAGAAAGCACAGGAAGTGTTCGCTTTGTCATTTGTGGTTCTATTGGAATGCAAGTTGTTTTAAAAAGATTAAAAGATGAGCATTCATACACAGGCGAACCTTTTAACGATGCTGCTCGCTATAATATTGGAGCAATGCCAACTGAAGAAGCTTATTTTTTATGTGAATGTCTATTTCTTGACGATTTTATAATCGATTCAGAAGATAATAAAAAAGAACTTCTCAAAAACATTTGCGATTATGCTGAAAATCTTCCTTTTTATATCAATCGTATTTTTAGTATTGTCAGAAATAAATATGATGATGTCATCACTATTGACAATATAAAAGAATCTTACAATCTGCTATTAAATGATCCTCAAGAAAGCAAAGTTTTAAAACAATTAGAAGATCGTATTACTACTTATTATCATAAAGATGAAGCTAATTGTATGAAAGCAATACTGTCTTTTATTTCTCAAAGAGAAAAGAAAACTTCTCAGAAAAAGATTCTAAAAGAAATTGATTTCAAAGAAAATATTGTCAAGGAATGTCTTCACACATTACTCTCAGAAAACTATCTCATTCGTGAATTAAATGGCACTAAAAAACAATTCTCATTCAAATATCAAATTGTAAAAAAATGGTGGAACATCAACATGGCGTAAGCTCTTTTTTATCCTTTGGAGCAAAAAGTGTACAACCCGAAATTTTAGAAAAGTTACTTATTGGACGAGAAAAAGTTGCAAAAACACTCGAAAAAAAAGTCAAAAACATTGCAAAAGATGGATTGAATCATCATGCTATTGTAGTTGGTGCAAGAGGAACAGGAAAAACACATTTATTACGAATTCTATATCACAGAGCGCAACCATATATAAAAAACAAAAAAATAGTTGTCGCCTACTTTGCTGAGGAAGAATACGGAATAGCGGACTATTTGGATTTTATGGTGCGAATTTTAAATGCCTTTATTCGATGGAATGAAGAAGATGCAGATTTCCTAAATGAGCAACTCACCATATTACAAGAAACACCATCTTCTCACCAAGAAGAAACGGTTGAAAGAATCATTAAAACATATTTAGACGGAAGACCATTGTTAATTTTAGCCGAAAACTTCAACGATATTTTGGAAACATTAAAAAACAAAGGTCAGTCTAAACTAAGAGCTTGGTTATATAGAAATGAGCGCACGAGTATTATTGCCACAGCACAAGCACTAAGTGATGATATTGGCAGAGAAGATCGTCCGTTCTACGGATTCTTTGAAGAAATCCATTTACAAAAGTTAAGCTTCGATCAATCTTATGAATTATTAAAGTCTTTAGCCAAAATAGAAAAACGGGAAGATGTTTTAGAACACTTAAACACAAAAGGATTGGCACAAGTAAAAGCCATTCATAGATTGGTAAAAGGAAATCATAGATTGTTGGTCACTTTTTATGAATTTTTAAAAGCTGATTTACTATCTGATTTATCTGTTACATTCATCAAAACATTGAATGATTTAAAACCCTATTACGAAACTTATATTCGTTACTTACCGCCACAACAGCAAAAAATTCTGCGTTTTATAGCGATGGCAAAAGTGCCGCAACTTGGAAAAGAAATTGCCAGGCAATGTTTTATTGATCAAAAATCATTGTCCAAACAATTGAGTGAACTTACCAAGAAAAAACTAATTGAAGCCATTGTAGACGTAACCGACAAACGCAACAAACTCTACGACATTGCTGAACCTTTATTACGTTTGAGCATTGAAATTGGGGAACATAGAGAAGGCGTGAATGCTTTATTTATAGATTTCTTGGCTTTGTATTATGAAAATAATGAGTTGGAAGCGCAGAAAAATCGTTTTTCGGAGATGTTATCTAAATGTGTAATTGATGCTGATTTGCGTAAATACCAGTATGAAATTGATGCTAGGGAGCGTGCATTGGAAGTTCAAAAGATTTCTATTGATGAGTTAAGCCTTGCATTTAAGAAAAAAATTACTTCATTATTAGAAAATAAAAACTATAATAAAGCTTTGAGTATCTTAGAAAAAAATAAGGACATCTACTCAAAAAAACCTGCATTCTATAACTTATGGGGTATCGCTCTAGCAGAGAAAGCTGAAAATAAGAAAAATAAAGTTTTATTTTATGAAGCCATTCAAAAATTTCGAAAAGCTTATGAAATAAAGCCTGATGATTTAAAAATTTTATACAATTGGGGAACTACATTAATTAACCTATATACTTATAATAAGAGTAAAGAGGTATTAGAATCTGCTAATGAAAAATTTCAAAAATTTTATGAAATAAATCCAAAAGATTCAGATAATCTCCAGAATTGGGCATATGCAATTATCAATTTAGCTGAAATTGATAATGATGAAAAATTATATTATGATGCTTGTGAAAAATATCAAAAAGCACATGAAATAAATCCTCAAGATGAAGAAACTCTTTATAATTGGGGTAGAACACAATTTCTTTTAGCAGACAAAAACAAAAGCAAGGACTTATACAAAGCTTCTATTAAAAAATTTGAACAAATTCACATAGATAATCCTAAAAATTCTGCTAATACTTTTGCTCTAGCAACTACTCTATTAGGGTTTGCTTTACTGACTAACGATAAAAAGCTTCAAATCCGATCTACTGAAAAGTATTTTGAATATGTTCTAATTCTAACAAATGTTCAACAGATCAATACACATTTCACTAATCAAATCAATAATTCTATACAATTAATTCTATTTACAAAAAACTTCTTAAACTTAGAAAAATGCCTTCAATTAGAAAAAATTATTTCAGAAAGTCTTAGAATGCCCGAAGAACTTCAAATATCCTACAAATACCTACAAACCTACCGAAAAGTAATTTTACAAGGAGAAACACAAGCATTGTATGAATTACCAAAAGAACAACGTGAATTTTTTGAAGAGGAAATTTTAGCGAAACATAAAGAAAAAAAGTAATGAGATATTAGTAGTGAGTAGTGAGCGTTTATCAAAGCACAGTAGCGTTTCCTCCAGAGTGAGATTCCTGCCTACGCAGGAATGACAAATTGAGTAACGAAGAATAAT
>NZ_JBGCDL010000058.1:0-6530 GCF_045105435.1 Kordia sp.
TGGCTAAATATTGAAGTTGCAACGAGTCTTTTTTATACTTTTTTAATTGCGCATCAATTTCAGAATACGCAGCAGGTTTCGTTGCTAAGAGTGCATTTGCTTCCTTCACAAAAGTACTATCTGTAGTTTGTGAAAAGCTAATGGTAGCTAAAAATAAGGCAAGAACGAACAGCAGAACATTCTTATGTAAATTGCACATACACTTTAATTTTCTTATAATTTTTCTAAAAAAGCGGCTTTACGCTGTCTAGAAATAGGAATTTTATGGTTAGAAACCAATATGACATAGCCGTCAGATTTGATAAATTCTTTAATTTTATCAAGATTGACAATATATGAATTGTGGATTCTAAAGAAACGCTCATCTGGTAGCATAGCGTTTACTTCTTTTAGTTTTTTTGTGAGTACTATCTTTTTTGAATTTGTCAAATATAATGTACTATAATTTCCATCAGATTCTGCAAATAATAAATCATCCAAATCGAGAAATATTAACTTTCCGTCAGTATTTATTGTAATTCTTTTTTTGTTGAATCTACTATTATAATCGGAGAGAATACGTTCAAATTTTTCTGTGGAAACATCATTTCTAGAAATGTACTTTTTTATTTTAGTAATGGCAACTTTTAAGTCGTCCATATCAATTGGTTTCAACAAATAATCGATGGCTTCTTCTTTCAAAGCTTTCATGGCATATTCGTTATAAGCCGTAGTAATGACAACCGCAAAATCTTTTGTTTTCAGTCTATTTAAAAATTGAAAACCATCCATTGTTGGCATTTCAATATCGAGAAAAATACAATCAAAACTTGCTTTTTCTACATATAATAAAGCTTCTTCCGGATCTGTAAACTTTTCAAGTATTTCTATCTCATCACTAAAGTTTTCCAGCTCCCAAGCTAAGCTCTCTAATGCTTTTGGTTCGTCATCTATTAAAATTGCTCTTAACATAAGATTTTGGGTTTTATACCCTAAAGGTACATCTTTCGAATTAATTTTTGATGCACATAGTACCATTGGTTCAAAAATATGTATGTGCGGTTTAGTTTTGTAAATAGTTAACAAACAAGGGGATTTTCTCCCTTTTACACCAAAAACAATCTATACAACATTTGATCCCATTTATACAAAAACTGCACTCTCGAACATGTTCATAAGGTATATTTGGAACGTTAAAAAAGCCAAATCCCAAATTTTGACAACCATGTAATCTTAATCATATGTATGTTATGTGCACATAAAACAAGAATACAATTTATCTAATACTAACAATCAAAATCAAAGTAATGAAAAGAATTACACTATTTTTAATGCTAATTTGTTTTGCTTTCAGCACGAATACGAAAGCAAACAACATCCAAGTGAATAACATATCGCTTGAAAATTTAAATGAAGTTTCTAACTGGGTGCACGTAGAATTTGATCTCTTCTGGGAAAATTCATGGAGAATTAGTTCAGGACCATCTAATTATGATGCTGCTTGGGTATTTATTAAATACAGAGTAAACAACGGAACTTGGACACACGGAATTATCAGTCAGGCAAATTCAACTAGTCCAGCAGGAAGTACCTTAGATGTAACGTCAGATGGAATTGGAGCATTTGTTTATAGAGATGCTGACGGAAGTGGAAACGTAAACTTTCAAAACATTCAAATTCGCTGGAATTTTGGTTCTACCGACACAAATGACATTATAGACATTCAGGTATTTGCCATAGAAATGGTATATGTGCCAGAAGGTGCTTTTTATGTTGGAGGAACAACAGGAAATGAAGCTAACAAATTTCACTCAGGTGGTTTTTCAACTTCTTCTTCATACAGAATTACTTCAGAAGCTGCATTAACAATTGCAAACACATCTGGAAACTTGTACTATACAGCTACAAACTCTAATGGTGGAGATCAAACTGGAGTTTTAGCTGCTTCATATCCAAAAGGATTTAATGATTTTTATGCAATGAAATACGAAGTCACCGAAGGGCAATGGCTGGCTTTCTTTAATAGTTTAACAGAAAATCAAAAAACAAACTTAGACATTACAGATGCAACACACAAAAATAGTGATGCAGTCATAAGCAGAAATACAATTTCATGGACTGGCGGAACAGCAAGTGCTACAACTACTGCTCCTGATAGAGCTGTTGCATATTTAGACATTTCAGACATGAATTCATACATGGACTGGACAGGAATGCGTCCTTTAAGTGAGTTAGAATATGAAAAAGCATGTAGAGGACCTATTTTGCCAAAGCCAGGTGAATTTGCTTGGGGAAGTGCAAATATTGCTTCTAATGATTATACGATTGTAAACTCCGGATTCTCTAGTGAACGTGTTACAAACCCAGAAACAAATACTGGAAACGCAATGTACTCTTTAACAAACGGAACAATTGATGGCCCATTGAGAAACGGAATTTTTGCCGCAAGTGCTGTAAATAACAACAGAGAAGAAACTGGAGGTAGCTACTATGGTATTATGGAACTTTCAGGAAACTTATATGAAAGAGTTGTAACCGTAGGAACTTCACAAGGAAGGAACTTTACAGGTTTACATGGAAACGGAATTATTAGTTCTACAACTGGAAATGGTACAGTATCTAACTGGCCAAACAACACAACAGGTGATGGATACAGTTTCCGTGGAGGAAGCTGGTTAAATGGAGCTGACTTTATAAGAGTTTCTGACCGATTTGATGGTGCATCTATCATTGCAAGTGGAAACAATCGTTTAGGATTTAGAGCAGCTAGAACTGCACCTTAATATATAGAAAGATGAAAAAAAGATTTTTAATCTTATCTTTTATACTATTCCAAATCACTCATGTGTTCGCACAATTTGAAGGTGGTAATGGAGATGGTAATGATGTAGAGAGCGAGCTAAGCACAACGCTTACAAATCTTTCATTATCCATTTTATATGAAGGTAGCAATGGTGATGGATTTTCTAGTAGAGCACTACAAGCAACTACGCTAGAAAACATTTCACTAGCTGTTTTGTATGAAGGCAGTAATGGTGACGGATTTGCAAGTAGAACTTTAGAAGCTACTACGCTAGAAAACATTACACTAACTGTTTTATATGAAGGTAGTAATGGTGACGGATTTGCAAGTAGAACTTTACAAGCCACTACACTTGAAAATATCTCATTAGCTGTATTATATGAAGGCAGTAATGGTGATGGACATGATGTTGGAGACTTGCTAAATACTACATTAGAGAATATTTCTCTAGCAGTATTATACGAAGGTAGTAATGGTGATGGGTTTTCGAGTAGAACGTTACAAGCCACTACACTGGAAAATATTTCACTAGCTGTTTTGTATGATGGTGGAAATGGTGATGGGTTTTCTTCAAGACAAGAAAATGTATTCTTAGATCCAAATCAAGTTGTTGATTTAAGACTCAACGTAAGTATCTTTTTACAAGGACCACGTTTTAATGAATTAGATGACGCATTAATGAATGATGATTTACGTACTGGAAATTTAATTCCTAAAATTAGTCCTTATGATGCAACAGATGTAATATCTAATTCTAATGTATTCAATAATGGTGGTATTTCTGGAACTGGATTAGCAAGAGAGAATATTGTTGATTGGGTATGGATAGAAATTAGAAGTGGTTCAGATGATACGCTAATAGTAGATGGAACTTCAGCTCTAGTACAACGTAATGGAGAAGTTGTTGATTTAGATGGAACATCTGATGTTATCCTGCGTGGTTTTACCGGAGAATACTATGTCGCTGTAAAACATCGAAATCACTTGAGCGCCATGACTGCAAATAAAATTGCATTATCCGTAGTTCAAACTGATGTGGATTTAACTGACAATGGTACCGCAACCTTTGGAACCAATGCAAGAGTACAATTACCAAATGGAGATATGGCATTATGGGCAGGAAATGTAAATAATGATACTACTGTACAATACTCAGGAACAACGCCTGATACACCAAGCATATTATCGGAAGTACTAAACAATCCAGGGAACTTTTTAAATTTCCCTACATACGTAGTAACTGGATACAATGTACATGATATTAATATGGATGGAAATACGCAATATACTGGAACTGCTCCCGATACGCCAATACTATTACAAAATGTATTAGCGCATCCAGGAAATTTCCTAAACTTTAGCACATATCAAATTCAAGAACAATTACCTGAAAATTAATTTTTATGAAAAACATAATAAGAATATTTATACTAAGCTTCACTTGTCTTCTAGCCTCAGAGCTAAAAGCACAAGATGGCTATACGTATACATTAATACACAATGGCGGTTACAGCTTTTCAGTACAAGCTGTACCGAATGTAAGTGCTAATAACTTTGCTACTTCTGTACAGAGTTACGGATTTACAATTATAGTATCTGATGGTGTAACTATTGATACTGGATCAGCAACTTCATTAGGAAGCGGTGCCAGCGCAACTTTCTTTGATGGAAACAATGTTGCACAACCAACTATTGATGGATACTTAGTTACAGAAACTCTAGGAAGTCCTGCAACATTATCTGCGCCTTCTGCTGCAATGAACTCAACTATGTATACGTTTACTGTAAACGGAAGTCCTACAACTGGAGTTATGTATATACTAGAAAACAATTCAGCATTAGCAAACACAGTAACGCCTCTAAAATCTTTCATGCAAGCTGATATGATAGATAATGGAATGGCAGAATTTGTAAATGTTGTAGACCCTAACGCTTCAGCTGTATCTGGAATGAGTCCATTTGATTTCAATACATTATCTGTTGAAGAAGAAAATGAATTATCTGGTTTATCATTATATCCTAACCCAGCAAGCGACATTGTAAAAATTTCACTTCCAAATGGAATACAGGATATCGAAATTGAAGTGTTTGACAATGCAGGAAAGCAAATTGCAATGCAATTATCCGCAGATAACACAATAGATGTGAGCAATATAGCTTCAGGTTTATACCTAATCAATATAACATCTAATGATATCAAGACTACTAAAAAGCTTATTGTAAAATAATAAGCTTCTATTTTTTGTTTCACAAACCTCTTGAGTTGATCGCTCAAGAGGTTTTTTATTTTATGACTATATTTCACTAGTGTCAACTAAAAACTAAACAAAGTTCTTTGAAATTATTATAAACTTGATTTTAAGTATCAATTTAAAGCGTGACGATTTGAAATGATTTCTATGTTCGTAAATTAAAATTACGAATATGAATCAGGGTAAATATGTTTTTTCTCAATTAACAAATTTTCTTCCACAACGTATTTTTGATAGAATAACCTCCAAGTATTTAGGAAACAAATCTGTTAAACATTTCACGTGTTGGAATCAGTTATTATGTATGATTTTTGGTCAACTTTCGGCTAGGAAAAGTTTAAGAGATTTAATGACTATTATACAAACTCATCAATCCAAATCATATCATTTAGGGTTTGGCAAAAGTGTAACTCGAAGTAATTTATCTAAAGCTAACGAAAAACGTAACTTTAAAATATTTGAAGAGTTTGCTAATCATTTAATAGCAATTACTTAGAAGAAAAATAGCACTTCAGATTTTGATATTAAAGGTACTATTTATGCTTTTGATTCCTCAACAATTGATTTGTGTTTGAATGTGTTTTGTTGGGCTCATTTTCGTAAAACAAAAGCAGGGATAAAGCTGCATACACTTTTCGATGTTAGCACTCAAACCCCTGTATTTATTTATATTACCAAGGCAAACATACATGATGTTATGCAATGGACATTATAGATTATGAGTCATTAGCATATTATATTTTTGATCGTGCTTATGTAGATCATAAACGCTTGTATCGAATAACAAAAGCCAAAGCATATTTTGTTAATTAGAGCAAAATCTAATATTAAATTTAAACGCATGTATTCTAAAAAAGTGGATGGAAATACTGGAATTAAATACGATCAAATAGGAAAAATAATGGGCTTTTATAGCTCGAAAGAATATCCGAAAAAGATACGAAAAGTAAAGTTTTTCGATAGTGAAAATAAAAAAACGTTAATATTTATGACAAATAATTTTGACTTATCTGCTCAAAATATTGCTATACTTTATAAATAAAGATGGTAAGTAGAATTATTCTTTAAATGGATAAAACAACACCTAAAAATAAAAACCTTTTGGGATAGAACAGAAAATGCTGTTCGCATTCAAATAAATGTGGCAATTATATCTTATTGCTTTAGCATAATACTAAAACCCCGTAACTTTTCCACTTGATCCTGTACTATTTTACTCAAAGGGCTTCGTAAAATAATGGATTCCATGTTTAAATAGATTTCTAGAAGTCAGCAACAATCCACCACACACAACTAATTCCATTTCTTCTTTTCATTTTTTAATAAAGGTTAAATTCATGCTTAAACATAACTTTCATTTTAGGGCATAAAAAAACCCTTACCATATTGACTATGATAAGGGTTTTAAAAAAAGGCGGCGACATACTCTCCCACATTTCTGCAGTACCATCTGCGCTAATGGGCTTAACTTCTCTGTTCGGAATGGTAAGAGGTGA